>CAYGWQ010000069.1:0-20270 GCA_964353465.1 uncultured Acidobacteriota bacterium
GGGATCGAGGGATCGAGGGATCGAGGGGTCGAGGGGTCGAGGGGTCGAGGGGCAATGCGGCTGAGGCGTCAAGTAGTGATGAAGCGATGGAAACTCAAACCAGGTTTCCCTTGGCCCCTCGATCCCTTGACCCCTGTCTCCCTCCCCGCCCATGACGCAAATGCCGATTGTGCTTGACATCGTTGAAATCAATACGATATCATAGTGATATCACTTTGGGAGGATCATCGATGCTACGGGAAAGAGAAATCAAAGGAATCTCGGGATGGTTGATGTTGTTGGTTCTGCTGGTCCTGCTGACGGGAACGGTTTACATGCTGGTGTTTGCCATCAGGGATCAAGACGCTCCCTGGATCATTCTCTGGCTGGTGGCCGGAGCGGTATTTATCGTCTGTTTTTTCGGCTTGACCATCGTCAATCCCAACGAGGCCAGGGTGGTTCAGCTGTTCGGCAGGTACAAAGGCTCACTCAAAGAGCAGGGATTGTGGTGGGTGAATCCGCTGACAAGCCGCCGCAAGGTATCCTTGCGGGTGCGCAACTTCGAGAGCGGCAAGCTGAAGGTCAACGACCATGACGGAAACCCGATTGAGATTGCAGCGGTAGTGGTCTGGCGCGTGGTAGAGACGGCTGAGGCGATGTTTCATGTGGATGACTATGAGCACTTCGTTCACGTGCAGAGTGAGTCTGCGTTGCGCAATCTGGCGACCTCTTATCCCTACGACGCTCATGTGGAAGGCCAGATCTCGCTGCGCATGTCGGCGGGGGAGATTGCTCACAAGCTCCGCGATGAGATCCAGGAGCGGCTGGCACAAGCCGGCGTGGCAGTGATCGAGGCCCGGATCAGCCACCTGGCCTACGCACAGGAGATCGCCAGTGCCATGTTGCGGCGCCAGCAGGCCAGCGCGGTAATCGCCGCGCGCCAGAAGATCGTGGAAGGTGCAGTGGGCATGGTGGAGATGGCTCTCGATCTGCTGAACGCCAAACAAGTGGTGACGCTGGATGAAGAGCGCAAAGCCGCGATGGTAAGCAATCTGCTGGTGGTGCTGTGCAGCGACCGTGATGCCCAGCCTGTGGTCAACACGGGCACGCTTTATCAATAGCTGAGCCCTGCTCGCACTCAGGAAAATCATGGGGCAACGGAAGACATTCCTGCTGCGGCTTGATCCCTCAACGCACGAAGCCCTGCAGCGTTGGGCCGATGCAGAGCTGCGCAGCCTGAATTCCCAGATCGAATTCCTGCTGCGCAGCGCGCTTCGCCAGACAGGCAGGTTGACGGGGGAGGAAACCGCCGCTCCCGGAGGCGAAGATCCCCAGCCGCATGAGGGTTCTGTGGAGTGAATGAAATGATATCGCGGATCCAACTGTCGGAATTACGGCTTCGATGGCATCCTCCGGACGGATTGAACCGATCGCGACCGCGTCCGGTGAGACTGACCCGTTCAGGCAAGGCTTTGCTGGTGATTGCGATCGTTCTGGGCATCGGCGCTCCGGCTGCCGGCATCGCTCTGGGCCTGGAGGCGCGCCGCCAGGCGGAGAATGCGCGCCTGCTTCGGGAAGGAAGCGCGGTTACCGAAGGCCGGGTCACACGGCTGTGGCGCGGCCGTGACGATGAAAAGCAGCCATGGATGGCCTACCGTTTCAGTGGCCAGGGACAGACTTATGAACGCAACGCTAAAGTTTCGCTCCGGCTTTGGCAGAGCCTTCGCGTGGGATCACCCCTCCGAGTCTACTATGTTCCGTCGCGTCCCGACCTCAGCAGTCCTTTCACAACGGCTCGCAAAGCCCTGCCGCCATGGGTTCCGTTCCTTGTCGCTATCGGACTGGCAGCAGGGGGCTTCCTGGTAACACTGCCGATTCGGAGCCAGCGCCGCCTATTATCTGAAGGGAGACCTGCCCCCGGCCTGGTAATGAAGCACGGCAAGGCTGAGCGCAGCTCACACGGCAGGGGGCTTGAAAGCAAGTACTATTACGAGTTCCCCCTCATCAGTGGCGCTATCGCCAAAGGGGATGCGGGCCCCTGCAAGAATCCTCCTGTGATCGGCAGCACGATCCCCGTGATCTATGATCCGGACAATCCGCGCCGGAATGCCCCATACCCCTTGTCTCTAGTCAGGCCGGCGAATCTGCGGGTGCTATGAGTCGTCCGGCACCCGCACCATCCGGGTGCCGGGAGCGGTTCCCTGATCCGAGTCCTCCTCCCATGTGCCGCGGCGTCCCCCTGATGTACAATAGGCCTGGGAGGTGGACGCGTTCATGCCCGCGAATCTCACGCCGCAATACCTTGCCGCCGAGAAGCGATTTAAGGAAGCCGTCACACTTCAGGAAAAAACCGAGGCCCTGGAAGAGATGATGGCTACCATCCCCAAGCACAAGGGGACGGAAAAAATGCGCGCCGATTTACGGCGCCGGATGGCCAAGCTTCTGGCCGAGAAAGACAAGAAACCTGGCGCTGCCAAGGGTTCCGATATCTACACTGTGCCGCGCGAAGGTGGCGCTCAGGTGCTGCTGGTGGGAGCCCCGAATGTGGGCAAGTCTTCCTTGCTGGCGCGCCTGACCCACGCCACGCCTGAGATCGCCGAATATCCCTTTACTACCCGGATCCCGCAGCCCGGAATGATGCCTTTCGAGAACATTCAGATCCAGTTGGTGGACATGCCCGCCATCGCTGAGGAGTTTTACCGGCCCTGGATGGGGAGCGTCCTGCGCCAGGCGGATATGGCTCTGCTGGTCGTGGATCTGAGCAGCGATGACTTGCTCGAGGAAGTCGACAGCGTCATACGGATCCTTGCCGGCTCGAAGATTCATCTTACGGGCAAGAAGCCCTCTCCACGGGAACCGGAAGATCTGGGTGAGCACTTCTGCCGCACGCTTCTCCTTGCCAACAAATTGGATCTGCCTCCCGCCGCGGACAGCCTTCAGATTCTCCGCGAGTTCTACGTTGCTCATTACGAAATCCTGCCTTTTTCGGCGCACACCGGCGAGGGGATGGCGTTTTTACCCCGCATCATTTTCGAGCGGCTCGATCTTGTCCGGGTCTATACCAAGGCGCCGGGCAAGAAAGTGGATCTGGCGACGCCCCCCTACGTCCTGAAGGCGGGAAGTACGGTATTGGATGCCGCCCGCGCAGTGCACCGGGACTTCGTTCACACCCTGAAATATGCGCGGGTGTGGAGCACCGAGCAATCCGGACGCTCGCACGTGCACGACGGCCAGATGGTGGAGCGCTCCTATTGCCTGAAGGATGGCGATATCCTGGAATTGCACGCTTAAGGTTCGAATCGGGAGAAATAATGGAACTAACCGGACTGCTGACGTGAACAAGTAAATGAAGCGAACTGTGGCAGCCTGCAGAGGCGGGGCATGATAGCGGACGAAGCGAAGGATTCCCGGTTGTACCAGGCGGCTTTGGCCGGTGAGGAAACTGCATTTACAGCCCTGTACCGGCGATGGCAGGGGAGCATCTATCGCTTTTCGCTGCGTCTAAGCAATTCGGTTTCCATCGCTGAAGACGTTACACAGGAAGCATTTCTCGCTCTCCTCGATGCCAACAGCCGCTTTGATCCTGAGAAGGGATCCTTTTCTTCGTATCTGTATGGGATCGCTCGCAACCATGTCTTGCGCCGGATGGCCAAGGAACGCCTTTTCACTCCCATCGATGAGGAGGCGGAGAGCGATGACGCAGGGATGGAATTGGAGATGCGGTCAACGCCGGATCCTCTGAGGGATCTTACCCACCAGGAGCGGATCGCATCTTTGTACCGAGCCATTGCCGCTCTGCCGCTGCGCTATCGTGAAGTCGTGCTGCTGTGCGAGCTGGAGGAACTGGGGTATGCGGAGGCTGCCCGCGCCTTGGGTTGTCCGGAGGGCACGATCCGCTCACGGTTGCACCGCGCCCGAGCGCTGCTTCTGAACAAGCTCGACCGGCAAGCAAGCGAGGAGTGTCGCGTGCCTGGAATCGAACCTGCGAGGTGCCTGCCATGAACTGTGAGACATTTGACGCGTCCTTAACGGATCTGGCCCGGGAAGCGCCCATCGACAGCATCCTGCGCGCGCGCCTGCTCGAACATGGGGAATCGTGCTCGCGTTGTCGGGCACGCCTCGAAGCGGAGAGGGCATTGACCGCAGCTTTCCATCAAGCTGCCGCGGATAGAGTGGCCGTCCCGGATCGCATCGAAACGGCGCTCCTTGCGGCGTATCGCGTGCGCCATGCGCAACCTGACCGTTCCCGCTGGCAGCTCCCGCTGTGGCGGATCCGGCCGTTACAATATGTAGGGGTTGCGGCCGCCTTGCTTCTGGCTCTGGCGGGAGCGGCTGCACTCACCTGGCTCTATCCGCCTCGTCCTGCCGGGCCCGATGTTGCCGATTCATCAGTGAGGGAAACTCCGCAAACGGTTTCTGCGGCGCCCGGTTTGGAGCCGGCCCCGGCGAGTGCAGAGGCAAAAACAGATCCGCGGTCCTCCGCCGCCTACGCAGCGGCTCCCGAGAGCCCCGTCACGCCGCGGGTTGCTCTCCGCAGAGCGGCGCGCGTGGAAGAGATCGCGACCGATTTCATCCCGCTCACATTCAGCAGCGAGCTTTCTTATCTCGACAGCGGGCAACTGGTTCGTGTGCTGCTCCCCAGAAGCGCCTTGGCTTCCTACGGGATTCCGGTGAATCAGGAGCTTGCGGACAGACCCATCGCCGCCCAGGTATTGATCGGCCAGGATGGGGTGGCGCGCGCCATCCGCTTCCTTGGCGATCCAGAAACACGTCTTGTTCCGACGAAGCTGCGGACGCAACGTTAGATTTTATTTCGGGATCTCAGTCTTTGAGAAGGAGAACACAATGAATTTGCTGCGCAATCGCACTCTGGTTTATGCAATTCTGGTTTTTATCGCCGCGGGCGCCTATGCATGGGCGCAGGATGGGCAGGAAGTGAAGGAGGTAATCAAAAAGGAAGTGAAGGTGGATGCCCAGAGTGGAGCCGTTTGGGTCACGTCTCAGAGCGGCACCACACTGCCGCACCAATCGACCTATACGTTTATCGGTACGGAAGCCGGATTTGAAGCTAAGACAGTAAAGGGATTTCCCTTCACGGCGAACGGAGTTACTGAGTTCATTCAGGTCCTGGGGAACGGCCAGCGCATATACCGCAAGTCGACCTCCACTATCTTCCGTGATTCTGAAGGGCGAACGCGCCGGGAGCAGACGATCGACGCCATCGGCCCCTATGCTTCTTCCGGCCCTGCGCATCAGACCATAACCATTGCGGATCCCGTTGCGGGGGTGACTTATGTGCTGAATCCCGCGGACCGCACGGCGGTAAAAACCTCCGTCATGACTCATAGCAGCGGGGAGTCTGGGGCAAAAACGGTAACGGTATTTGCCACCTCAGCCGGCGGCGGCGAGATCAAAGTCGTGGAAGGCACGAGTGCCGGCGTAGCCGGTGGCCTTGTGCATGTGGGCGAAGCTCCTAAAACGGTTCAGCATGGCACAGGAGTGGTTGTCGCAGGTGGCGGGGGCATTTCTACCGTTCATATAAGCGAGGGCAGCGAAAATGCCAAGACCGAATCTCTGGGCACTCAGGTCATCGAAGGAGTTCAGGCGGAAGGAACCCGGACTGTAGTGACAATACCTGCGGGTAGCATTGGTAACGACAGCCCGATCGAAATCATCTCCGAGCGCTGGTATTCGCCTGAGCTGGGGATGGTAGTGAGATCCAAACATAGTGATCCCAGATCCGGGGATAATATCTACCAGCTCACCAACATCCGTCGTGAAGAGCCATCGCCAACCCTCTTCCGGGTGCCGGCCGATTACACGATCAAAGAAGGGGGCGCCATCAAGATCCAGACCATCAAGAAAGACGGCAACCAGTAGCCGCCGCCTCAGGGCGCACGAATCCGGGGATTGGACAACCCAATTGGATGAACTACCGGGAGGTCCAGTCCGGATCCGCGCCTGCCGCCGTTGCGGCGATGTGCGATCCATGGAGCGTGTTGCCTACCGCGGCATTCCGTAGCGGCCTTGCCGGAGCTATTGGCCTGCCTGATTCATGAAGAAAGGATCGCAAGACATCTCGGAGCACGGACGAACACGGACCGGATCCCTGTCCTGAAATTCGTCTCTCCTGAGCGAATCTCGGTACTGCGTGCTGTTGTTCATGCATTTGCGAACGCCATTCATCAATATTGCGGATTAGACATCCGACTGCAGCGTCACTCGGAGATCATCCCCGCCCGCGGTGCGAGCAGGCTGCCAGGTCGCCAGCAGGGCGATGACGGTGGCTGCCGCAGCCGCCATGATCAGCGTCACGGGACGGCTCGGCCGGACTCCGAAGAGAACGCTCTCCAGCAGCCTGTTGATGGCCCATGCACCGATGAGGCCAATGGACACACCCGGGATGATCGCTGCCAGGCCCTGCTTGATCACCAGCCAGGAAATTCCTCGTTCCGTCGCGCCGAGCGCCCTGCGGATCGAGAACTCCCTGCGGCGGTGCAGGGCCGAGTAGGAGACCACTGCATAGAGACCGGTCATCGCCAGAAAGACGGCGGCAGCGGCGAACACTCCGACGAGTAGCGTGTTAAAACGCGGCTGCACCAGCGAGGCGTTCACGTAGTCCGCGAGCGGTCTCACCGCAACAATCGGAACCGCTGGGTTGAGCGCTCGCACCCGCTGCCGGATTCCGGCCAACGCAGCGGCCGGATCAGGTTGGAGGAGCCGCGTTACGAATGTTGCCGATGCAATCATCGGCGCTTGGTTGAAGGGGACGTAGAGCTGCGGTTCAGCCGGATCCGCCAGGGTGCCGTTGTGCACGTCCCCGACGACGCCCACGACCTGCAGCATAGGATTGGATGCACCCGCAGGCCCGATGCCTGCATCGATCGACCGGCCGACCGGGCTCGCTTCCGGGAAACATCGGCTTGCCAGATTGCGGCTGACGATGCCTACTCGGGGATGGCCGATGGTATCCGTCAGATTGAAATCGCGTCCCTCGAGCAGGGGGATGCCCATGGCCTGGAAGAAACCCGGACTGACGAGATGAACCTCAACCGCCGATTGCACAGCTTTGCCGGTTCCAGCGCCGGGGACGTCGAGCCGGATCGTGTACCTCAGATCCCCAAACGGCAACAGTGCCGTAAAAGCCGCTGATTGTACTTCGGGCAACGTGCCCACATCCGCGCGCACCCGCTCGAAGAAATCCACCTGCTGTTGGGGTGTGTACAGAGCGTCGGAGAGATCGATGCGGAACGTGAGCACGTTGCTTGCCTGGAAGCCGGGATCTACATCCGACAGGGTCAGATACGCCCGCATCAGGCTGATGGATGCGGCCAGCAGCGTTACGGTGAGTGCAATCTCACCCGTGACGAGCAACATTCTGAGTGTCGAGGCCAGGGAGCGCCGCGCCGTCATCGCCAGGTGATGCGCTGGTTGAGACCACCGTGTGAGAGCCGCCTGCACAGCCGGGATCGCCCCGAACCCTGCCGCGGTCGCCAGACTGATGAGGAGGGCGATTCCGAATATGCGCGGATCGAACTGGGCTCTGGCGACGGATGCGACGTTCGCGCCGGCGGCACGGATGAGCGGCGCCGTGCCCACAAAGGCACATGCCATGCCCACAACTCCGCCCGCCAGTGCGAGCATGATCCACTCGACGAACTGCTGGCGCAAGAGTTGAGCCCTGCTCGCGCCGAGCGCGAGCCTGGTCGCTAACTCGCCGCGGCGGTTGGTTACACGAATCAAGGCCAGGATGGTAACAGTTGCGCAGGCGATGGCCAGGACGCATCCGACGGCCCATGTCAGGACCCTGAGCGGCGCTGCGAGATGGCTGGCCAGATCGACAGCCAGCGGCACTGCAAGACCCGTTCGGCTGGTTTTCGGATCCGTTTGCCCTTGCCTGCCGGCCGACACAAGGGTGTATATCTCGGCCTGCGCCTGCGAGAAGGCCACACCCGGTTTCAGGCGCCCCAAAACCTGCAGATCGCGTGGATAAGACTTTTCGGCTTGCCGCCGGTCTGCCTGAAAGTCCGCCGCGATAGTGGTGTAGAGATCGATGCGATCCATGTTGGTTGGAAACTGGAATCCGGGAGGCATAACACCGACAACCGTAAAGGGAACACGGTTCAAATAAACGGTCTTGCCAATGATTTCCGGATCTGCTCCGAAGATCGATTTCCACGCTGCGTCTCCGAGAACCGCAGGCCGCGCGCCCGTCTCGTCATCCACTCGCGATAAAGCGCGGCCCTGGGACGCAGTAGCTTCCAGCACCGAGAACAACGATCCTGACGCTACGGTTGCGCGCAGGGATACGGCCGCACCCGTGCCTGTCAGGGTATAGCGCTTATTCCGATACCCGGCGATGCCGTCGAGCGATTGGCAAGCCGCGGACCAGTCCAATAGAGTCGGATACGAAATTGCGCCCCGTATGGCGACCAGGCTGTCCGGGTGGGCGAAGGGAAGCGGGTGCCATAGCGTGCCGTTCAGCACGGAACCGATGGCGGTCGATAGCCCAATACCCAGCGCCAAAATGAGAATGGCGAGCGTAGAAAATGCAGGATTCCTGCGCAATATGCGCAGGGTTTGACGTATGTCCTGCCACAGACCGGCAACTCCGCTGCCTGATGGCATTGCGGCTCCTAAAAGGGTAGTGATCACGGCCATTATCCCCGCCCATTCTCGCGTGTTCGCCGGTTTGCTGCAATAGCGTTCTGAGTGCGCTTATAACGACGGTTTTGCCTGTCCGCTGCCGCCGCCGGAAAATCGACTTCCCATCGCCATCAAAGCAGGGGAGAAAATCTACCCGCACAAATGACAAAGGGGCCGCGCCGAAGCACGGCCCCCGGGTTACCGCAGGAGTTAGATCAGCAAGCTAGAAGCTGAAGCGGACTCCGATCTGCGCCTGAGCCCGCGAACGCAAGTCGTCACGGGTAAAGAGCCCCTGGTATGTCGACGATGTAATCGTTCCCAGGTTGTACCTCATCTTGCCCGTCGCGGAGTCGATGCCGCCGTATCCGATGAGGTTGGTGGCTGGGAATGACCCGAAATACTGCCAGCCCCAGTCATGGTTGAGGAGGTTCAGGAAGTTGAACACATCGATCATCACTTCCGCCTTCGTCTTCCATCCGGTGGGGATTGTGATCGCGTAGCGGAAGTCCATCTGGTTCATCCATTTGGCACGAGCCGCATTGCGCGGAAAGATTACGCCGCGGTAATCCTTCGCTGCATTCGAGTTCAGGAACGAATCGAGCTGCTCCCAGGTCACGGTCTGGCCCGCTACCGATGTGTAGACGATGACCTGGTCTTTCACAGCCGGAACATAGAGCAGGTCATTACTCGTGATGCTGTCGGCGTTCGCATCGCCGTTAAAGCCGAGCGAGTAGGGCCGGCCGGACTGGCCGTTGTAGAAGATGGACACGTTGCTGCGAATGCCCTTCACCAGCTTGATCGGCACCGAGGCCGTCAGGTTGATCCGGTGACCGACGTCGTAGTTGGACCGGGTGAGCCCAGGACCGTTGGAATTGTAACTGGACGGATTATTGGCCCAATTCGAGCGGGCGACGCTGGAAGTCCCGTCATTGACTGCGTAGGCGCGGTTGTACAGGTAGGATCCGCTCACGTAGAGCTTCGTGCTGAACGGCCGCTCAATTTTGTAGCTCAGGGACCACGACCTGCCTCTGGAGGTATTCGACAGCAGCATCACGTCATTCAGGGTTGCGTCGAATTTCTTGAACGTGACGCGCCCGTCCGGCAGGTTCCCGGCCGGAACATAATTGATGTTCTGATAAAGGATTTCCTTGACGTTTTTCGTATAGACAAACTCGAAGGTGCCAATCAGGCCCAGGACCCTCAAGTCGTGGTCGGCAGCCAGATTGGATCTTATGATCGTGGGGAAATGGTAGTCCGGATCGATAACATTGATCGTCTGCCGGCCGGTTGTGCCGCCGGTTACGGTAGTCGGCTGATTGTTGGGGTCGGCCACGAATGGGATCTTGGTATTGGCGTTGTAGCTTACCGACAGGCTGGTGAAATCGACCCCTGTGTTACCGTACTGGTTCGAGAGCCACACGTAGGGAGTGCGGCCCGTGAACAGTCCCAATCCGCCGCGCAACTGGTAGCGCTTGCTGCCGCCGCCGCTCAGGTCCCAGTTGAAGCCCACACGCGGCGACCACATGATCGGCGATGGGACGATGTCGGTCGCGTATTTGAATTGCTGGACCGCGATCGGGTTGGCATGGGGCTTTTCAGGGAAGTAAGGCAGATCCACGCGCAAGCCGTACGTCAGCATGAAGTTGTTCCGGACCCGCCACTTATCTCCGGCATAGAATCCGAACTGATACACGGGGAACTCCGCACCCTGCAGCGGATCCGACGTGTTCGAGAAATTGTGGTTGTAGGACTGGGCCAGGCCGGCCTGGAAGTTGGCGGCGTTCGAGAAGCGGTAACCGCCGTAGGCATACTGAATGAACAGGTTGTAGAATTTGTAGATCTCGTTGTGCGTGCCGATCGAGAACGTATGACCTTCCCGGACGATGGTGACATCGTCGGTGATTTCCACGATGTCCTGGTTCAGTGCATTAGCATGCGACGAGTATTCCGTGCCCAGGTAGACGTAATTGCCGTCGGGAAGATCCACACGCACTTCCGGGAATGCGGCAAATCCCGGCTGGTCGCCGCGCACGTTCCGCTCGCGCTGATAGGTGATCCGGAATTCGTTGAATGCCTTGCCGAAGGTGCTGTTCAGCTGACCCACCGTCGACAGCATCTTGTCCCGGATGCTATAGAAGTTGTCCGGCATCTTGTAGCTGTTGTTAAATATCGTCCCCACGTAAGCTGTGCCGTCCACGTAGTTGGTGCGGACGGTCAGCTGGTGCCTCGCCGTCAGGTTGAAGTCCCCCCGCGCGAAGTATTTGTTGCTGTTGTTCGGTTTTGAGAACTCGCTCTGTGGGCCGGGGTCGAAATTGTACGTGGCTTTTGCGATGTCGAGCACCTGTTGCACATAAGCCGGGTTGCCCCATGTCTGGCCCGAACTGCCGTCGAGTGAGAAGCCGGTCGGTGTGGATTTGCGCGCCCAGTCGAAATTGGTGAAGAAGAAAATCCGGTTCTTTGCGACCGGCCCGCCGAAGCTGAAGCCATACTGTCGGTCGCTGAAGGGCCCGACACTGGTAATGCTGGGATTCGGATTGGCCTGCGTTACCACGGCAGGAATCCCGCGGATCCAATCCTGGTTGCGTCCGTAAAAGTAGCCGGTGCCATGAAAGTCGTTGCTGCCCGTCTTGGTAATGGCATTGATGCCGCCTCCGGAAAAGCCGCCCTGGCGCACATCGTACGGCGACACGACCAATTGGATTTCCTGGATGGCATCGAGGCTCACCGGCTGCGTGCCCGTCTGGCCCCCCGGCGTGCCGGTACTGGCGAGACCGAAGACATCGTTGTTGACGGCGCCGTCAATCTGCATGTTGTTGTAGCGGTTGTTCCGGCCCGCCACGCTGATCATGTCCGCGCCGCCCGCGCTGTCCGTGTTCGTGTTGAAGTATGGCGACGTGCGGGCGAAGTCGTTAATGCTGCGCGAGATGGTCGGCAACTCCGCGATTGTCTGCATGGCGATGTTCGCCGCCGTCCCTGCGCGAGTGGTATCAATAACCTGCAACTCCGCCACAACTGTCACCGTTTCGCTGATGCTCTCGAGTGGCAGCGTGAAATCAACCTGCCGCGTTTCACCCAGGAGAACCTGAACGTCGCTCTGCTCCTGGGTCTTGAATTTGGCCATGCTTGCTTTGATGGTATAGGGACCGCCCACACGAACCACCAGCATGGAGTAGCGCCCGTCGGACTGTGTAATCGCCTCGTACTTCGTACCGGTGGGTACATGCACGGCAACCACGCTGGCGCCGGGCAGCACGCCTTTCTGTGCGTCCATCACGACGCCGACGATCGTGCCCGTCGTGATTGTTTGCGCGGCTGCGGGCTGTGATGCGCCGGCTGCCAGGACGCACACCAGCACAAATCCCAACAGGAATATTAATCTGTGTTGCATAAGTTCATCTCCCAATAGAGTGTTACTTGACTTGTCACTCACACGCCGCCAGACGCCTCGGAGGTTCGGCCGGGAGTCCGCAGGCTGTACACCATCTTGAATCGCGTCCTACTTTGGAGATCGCACCTGAGCCGGCCACCACTCCAACCCATGCCTAACCGCAAGATGCGATGCTATTGGTAATACCTCTCCGAAACGGGAACTCGCTCTCGGGGCATGACGCAACTCCTTTCTTCTCAAATAGTAAGAAGAAAGAGCGTCGCGGTGCACAGCTTAAACTTCGTGTCTGAAAAGCAGAGGTTACCTCAACTGCAGCAACGCGTCAATTGAAGTCCGTGTAAAAAGTCGATCATGAAACCGCTTGCCCTCGTCCTGTCAATCCATCTTCCCGGCACCTCATCTTTCCTTTATCATTTCCGGCTTGCTCCATCGCCCGCACCCGCGATACAAATACCATCCAAAGGCACGTAACACATGCGAGCCGGGCATTGGAAATCGCAATCGGCGATGAATGCAGCGCAAATATTTGAGGGTCTGGTATGAATTTCGCCAAAGGAAGTCTGGGATGGATCGAGGTCATTTGCGGGCCCATGTTCAGCGGCAAGAGCGAGGAGTTGATCCGCCGCCTGCGCCGCGCCGAAATCGCCCGCCAGCGCGTGCAGATCTTCAAGCCGGCGATCGATCAGCGCTATGCCAATGACCACATTGTCTCACACAGCGAGTTGAAGATCCATTCAACTCCCGTAAAGAATGCCGCAGGCCTCGAGGCCGCGCTGGATCTGCGGACGGAGGTGATCGGCATTGACGAGGCCCAATTCCTGGGGGACGAACTGGTGGACCTGGTGGTGCGGCTTGCGGATTTGGGGAAGCGCATCATCATTGCCGGTCTGGACACCGACTACCTCGGTCGTCCGTTCCATCCCATGCCGGAGTTGCTGGCGGTCGCTGACGAAATCATCAAGACTCTTGCCATCTGCATGCAGTGCGGAAATCCTGCGAAGCACACGCAGCGCCTGGTGGCCAGCGATGAGTTGATTGTGGTGGGTGCGGTCGGCATGTACGAGGCCCGGTGCCGCCGCTGTTTTGAGCCCAACCTGGGGAAGCGGATTCCCCCGCCTGCCTCCGATTCCTGACTCCCGACTTCCAGCTTCTGATCTGACAGAGCATGAAGAAAACAGGAGACAGAAGACAGAAGGGGGGTTTTTTCTGGCTTTAAACTCCTGATTCACGACTTCCGGCTTCTGACTTCTGTCTCCTGACTTCTGTCTCCTGACTTCTGACCGGGTGCTTACCTCGAAGTGAGATTGCGGAGACCGAGTTCAACGTGAGCGATCACCGTGTCCACGGACTTCTGAATCGGGTTGTCTCCGGCGATCACGAGATCGGCAAAGGCTCGAGTGGGACGGACGTGAAGCGCCGCCATGGGCTGCACGGTTTCCGCAAACTGGCGGCGCACCGATTCCGGAGTGCGGCCGCGCTCATTCACATCGCGCATAATCCGCCTCTGCAGACAAGGCCCATCCGGCAGATCCACGAAAACCTTGGTACGCAGCAAGGAACGCAGGTCCGCCCAATACAGGACGAATAATCCATCCACGACAATGAATTTGCCTGGCTGTACCTGCTCCACCTTCGAGGTCCTTGAGTGGGTGGCGAAGTCGTACACCGGACGTTCGATCGCCAGGCCGGCGCTCAGCGCGCGGACGTGTTTCAGGAACAGCCCATGATCCAGAGCACCGGGCTCGTCAAAATTGAACCGCGCACGCTCTTCCAAGGGGCGATCGGAGAGATCGAAATAATAGCAATCCAGGGGTAACACGATGGCAGGCAGCTGTGCTGCCAGACCGCGGGAGAGCTCGGTTTTTCCGGCACACGACGGGCCTGCGACGCCGATCAAATAGGGTCTTGCCGGCCGTTCCTTGCTATCGGTCAATCGATTGCCCTCCGGTTTCCTGCAGATCGTCCGCGATGCGAGGAATCACGGCTCGGAGCAGGGCGATGAATTGTCCCTTGACGCGCTCCCCGGTCTCCAGGACTTCTTCGTGGCTGAGGGCCTGACCCGTGATTCCCGCAGCCATATTGGTTACACAGGAAATGGTCAGAATCCTGATGCGCATGTGGCGTGCGGCGATCACTTCCGCCACCGTGGACATTCCGACCACATCCGCGCCGATCGCGTGCAGATACCGGATCTCAGCCGGAGTCTCATAGGTTGGTCCGGTCAGACCGGCGTACACACCACGGAAGACATCCAGATGGAGACGCTGGCCCTCCTGAAGTGTGAAATCCTGGTATTCTGGGTAGTATGCGGCGGTCATGTCCACAAAGCGCATACCAAAGCGGTCCTCGTTCGGCCCGATCAGGGGATTCACTCCTTGCAGGCTGATATGGTCCTGTAATACAACCAGGCAGCCGGGTTTCAGCTCGGGGGAAATCCCGCCGGCGGCATTGGTCAGAATGGCGGCCCGAATGCCCATACGTCCGAAAACGCGCATCGGGAAGATCACTTCCCGGGGCGAAAGACCCTCATAAAGGTGTACGCGGCCCTGCATTGCGGCCACCGGAACGCCGCCCACTCTCCCGATCACGAGCCGGCCGGCATGACCCTCCGCACTGGGCTGGGGATAGCAGGGTATGTCCCGATACGGAATGCGCACGGGCTCCGTCAGCTCATCGGCGAAGGCGCCGAGCCCGGAACCAAGAACCAGGGCGATTTCCGGCCGCAACCCTGTTTTGGAGAGCACGAACTGGGCCGCCTGTTCCGCCCGGGCAAACTCGGAGTCCTCTCTGCTTCCCGCCATGCCGGCTCCGGCATTCATGGGTATCCCTCCGCGCCTATCTCATCAGGATGCCGACGATCGACGCCGACATCAGGTTGGCCATGGTTCCGGCCAGCATTGCCCGGAAGCCGAGCCGAGCCAGTTGGTCGCGCTTATTGGGCGCCAGTGCGCCAATGCCGCCGATCTGGATGCCGATGGAGCTGAAGTTCGCAAATCCGCACAAGGCGAAGGTGGCGATGGTGAACGAACGCGGATCCAGGATATCCTTCAGCGGGCCCAGCTGCGAGAACGCAACCAGCTCATTGATCACCATGCGGGTACCCAGCAAGTTGCCGACATTGACACAGTCTTTCCACGGAATGCCGATCACGAATGCCACCGGGGCGAAAATGTGCCCGAAGATGGATTGCAGGTCCGCCGGGAACCAATCAAAACCGACTTTGGCGAGGCCGCCGTGGATACCGCCCAGAATGCCGTTGGTCAGCGCTATCAGCGCCAGGAATGAGACCAGCATCGCCCCCACATTCAACGCCAGATACAGCCCGTCGGTCGTGCCGCGTGAAATGGCTCCCAGCACGTTTGCCTCCTTGGGCATCGGTACCGCGCTGATGTCCGTCTCCGATGCCTGGGGCGCAGGTTCTACGGCTGGATCCCGGCGGGCGGTCAGCGGAGTCTCGGTTTCCGGCACCAGCATCTTGGAAATCAGGATCGTGCCCGGCGCCGTCATGATAACGGCCGCCAGCAGATGCTTGGCGTCGATGCCGTACAAAATGTAGGCGCCCATGATGCCGCCGGAGACATGCGCCATGCCGGCGGTCATGATCGTCATCAACTCGGATTTTGTGCAGCTGGGCAGGAAGGGGCGGATCGAGAGCGGCGCTTCCGTCTGGCCCATGAAAATGCTGGCTGCCACGTTGAGCGATTCTGCGCCGCTAGCGCCCATCAGCCGGGTCATGACCTTGGCCACCTGCCGGATGACAAACTGCATGATGCCGAAGTGGTACAGGATGGCAAAAAACGCGGAGATGAAGATGATCGTCGTGAGCACCTGGAAGGCGAACACCATGCCGATCGTGCTGCCGCGCTTGCCCAATTCGCCGAAGACAAACTCAGAGCCGGCAAAGGAGTACTCCAGCAGCCGGTTGATGGCTGCTCCGGCCGTCTGCAGGGCATTGCGCCCCATGTCCAGGCGCAGCACAATCATAGCAAAGACGAACTGCAGGCTGAGTCCCCAGAGAACCGTCTTGAGCCGTATGGCGCGACGGTTGGTGGAGAAGGCGTATGCCAGGCTCATCATTGAAATCAGGCCAAGAAAACCCATGAGGCGGGCCATCTGTTTTTCTCCCTATTTGCTGCCCGTCGCCTTTCAAGAGCGCAAACGGGCCTGCCTAACCGTTTTTCCCGATAATCTGCCGCACGAGCGGCCGTGCAACTGCAGGGCTGTCTGTTGTGATGCGGTAGGCCCCCTCCAACAAGGCTCGCGCTTCGGGCAGCCGTGCCGCAGAGTTATAGTACACCGTGCACAAGGGTTCGCCCGCCGCCACCTTATCACCGACCTTTTTGTGCAGCAGAATGCCGACCGCGGGGTCCACGGGATCATCCTTTTTCGCGCACCCCCCGCCTAACATGACACTGGCGACGCCCACCTGTTCGCAGGCGATTCCCGTGATGCAACCCTGGTTTTGACTGACCAGATCCATCTGGTGTCGAGCCCGGGGCAGGCGCCGCAGATCGTCAATCACGCCCGGATCGCCCCCCTGCAGCCGGATCACCTCGCGGAATGTTTCCAGCCCGCGGCCTCCGGCGATCATGTCCGCCGCGAGCCGCTTGCCTTCTTCCACGGTAGCCGTCCGCTGACCCAGGTAGAACATCCATCCGGAAAGCTCGAGGCACAATGCGCGCAGGTCCGGGGGGCCGGCGCCGCGCAGCACTTCGATGCACTCGGCCACTTCGAGCGCGTTCCCGACCATCCGCCCCAGCGGCTGATCCATATCCGTGATCAGGGCGACCACCTTCTTGCCCATGCGCCCGCCCGTCTCGACCATCAGCTCGGCGAGAGACACGGCGTCTTCTTCCTTCTTCATGAAGGCGCCGGACCCGGTTTTGACATCCAGCACGAGCGCGTCAATGCCCTCGGCCAGCTTCTTGCTCATGATAGACGCACAAATCAGATATGGGCTGTCGACGGTTGCCGTCACATCGCGCAGCGCGTAGAGCTTCTTGTCGGCGGGGACGATTTCCGCCGTTTGACCGATCAGGGCGCATCCGCATGCGGCGAGCACACGCCGGAAGTCGGCAATGGAGAGGTTCACGTTGAATCCGGGTATGGACTCGAGTTTGTCCAGGGTTCCGCCCGTATGACCCAGACCGCGTCCGCTGATCATGGGCACCATCAGTCCACCCGCGGCGACCACCGGCGCGATGACGAGTGATGTCTTGTCCCCCACCCCTCCGGTGGAATGCTTGTCCACCTTGCGTCCCGGGAGAGACGACAGGTCCAGGATCAATCCGGAGTGCAGCATGGCTTCCGTGAGCGCAGCGAGCTCTGCACGGCTCATGCCGCGAAACAGCACGGACATGAGCCATGCCGACATCTGGTAATCCGGGATCTCATCCCGCGTGTAGCCCGATACCAGGAAGTGGATCTCGTCGCGCGTCAACTCGGCGCCGTCGCGCTTCTTCCGGATCAGGTCCACGGGGCGCATCTGGAAACATCCAGCCATCAGCAAAAACCTTCCGCACGGATTTCCGGGATCAGAGAATGAACCCGGAGGGTAACAGCTCGCAGGCTCGGAGTTCCTGAATTCCATCCTGGCCTTGGAACAGCACGATCGCGTCCGGCCCGAATTCGGCAATCACCTGACGACATGCGCCGCATGGCGAACAGGGCCTTTCAGGATGGCTCCGGATTGCGATGGCACGGATGCGCATGGCAGGGCCTTCCGCGGCTACCGCTGCAAAAACCGCCGTACGCTCAGCGCAATTGGTCAAGCCATAGGAAGAGTTTTCAACATTGCAGCCGGTAAAAACAGCTCCCGCCTCCGTGAGCAGGGCGGCGCCAACCTGGAACCTGGAATACGGAGCATAAGCGTGGCGCAGCGCCGCCCTGGCTGCGTCCAGAAGAGTTTGCCTCTGGCCCGCGGATAGCCGCGGTTTTCGTCGAGCGGCGGGCCTTGTTCCTGGCACCATAGCCTCCTGTCTATGACCGGCACAGCCGGAAGCTGCTCCGGGTCATGGGATGCCGAATGAAGCCTGGCGAGCAAAAGGGAATTAGAAGTTAGAAGCGGCGGCTCGTCAAGCAGAATGAAGCTCCGCGGGCAATAATTTTCCGCATATGCGGAGACGTGAATCGAAATTGCAGCCGATGGTCAGGCATTTCGCGGCTCATGACAAGGAGGGGGTGTAGCTCGCCAATTTCTCGCAGATATTCCCGCAGGACCGCGGCACCCATTACACTGTGCGCGATAGTGAAGCGGTTGCCGGCACCATCGACCATGACCTGCGGACCCGGCAGGCGATTTCCGGACTCCCGGGGGGCCGCGCCCGGCTGCACGGCCCGTGCTATATGCTATTATAGGCTGCCTGAGTTGAAGATCGCCGGGCGCTGCTGCTCAACAAGTTTCACTCGGAATCAAAACGTACGCCACCTTTCCGGAGCACGCCGGTCGGCCCTATGCCGACAACGGCCTGATGAGAACGATGAAAGACACCCAGGAGCCTTTTGATCCTCTACGGCCATCCGACGAGCCCGGCGAGATCCCTTCGGAAGACTACATCCGCTCACTTCCCAAGGTCGAGCTGCATTGCCATCTGGACGGTTCCATGCGGCTGGAAACAATCTGGGAACTCGCGCAAAGCCGGCGCGCAGCGCTCCCGGCGGGATCGCTGGAGGAGTTGCGCGCGCTCTTCAGCCCGCAGAATGTCCAGCGCAGCCTGGTGGATTACCTGAAGCGCTTTGAATATACCCTCGCAGTGCTGCAGGATGCTGAGGCACTGACCCGTGCGGCCTATGAACTGGCCCTGGATAATGCAGCGGAGAACGTGCTCTACCTGGAAGTGCGCTACTCCCCAATCCTGCACACACGCAAAGGAATGAAGTTAACTCAGGTCATGAACGCGGTGCTCGACGGACTAGCCAAGGCAGAGCGTGAGGTCGACATCAAGACGGGTGTGATCGTTTGCGGGATCCGCAACATCTCCCCCGATACCTCCCTGCGCCTGGCGGAGCTCACAGTCGCCTACAAGCACCAGGGAGTCGTCGGCTTCGACCTGGCCGGATTCGAAGACCACTACCCGGCCAAAGAGCACAAGGAGGCTTTTTATCTGATCCGCAAGAACAACATCAATTGCACGGTGCATGCCGGGGAAGCCTATGGCCCGGATTCCATCAAGCAGGCGCTCCACAATTTGAACACCCATCGCATCGGCCACGGCACCCGCCTGAAGGAAGACGGCGACCTGCTGAACTACGTCAACGATCATCGCATCCCGCTGGAAATATGCCTCTCTTCCAACGTGCACACCGGATCGATCCGATCGCTGGATGAGCACCCGCTGCGTCTGTATTACGACTGGGGCCTGCGCCTCACGCTGAACACCGATAACCGGCTGATGTCCGACACGACTCTGACCCGCGAATACATGACCGCTTGCCGCACTTTCGGGCTGACCGCGCAGGACCTGAAGAACATCATCATCATGGGATTCAAGAGCGCATTCATGTCTCACAAGAACAAGAGCAGTTTTCTCGACCGGGTGTTGAAGATCCTCCGCAAGAAACAGACGCCGTTTTAGGCAGCGCCGGATTTCCCTTGTTCCTCCAGCCCTCTTGAGATAAAAACACTCCTTGTCAAAGTGACGGACATCGATTCTTCCACTAATCCCGTATAGAAGGAGCGGAACATGTCGGCCTATCTCTACATCATTTTGCTCTATCTCCTCGGCCTCACGGTGTTGAACTTCATCCGGTCCCGTCGCATCAAGAGCCAGGAACAGTTCATGGTCGCGGACCGCAGCCTGAAGTGGCAGGTCATGGTCTTCACGCTGATCTGCACCTGGATCGGCTCCGGCACATTCATCAGCGGCGCCGAGTTCGCTTCCAAAGCAGGATTCTCGGCCTTATGGCTCGCCGGCGGCGCGTGGGTAGGCATCATCATCATTTACTTTCTCGCCGGGAAGATCCACACCTTCGGCCAGTACACGGTCGGCGACGTTCTCGAGGTCCGCTATGGGCCGGCCGCCCGGCTCTTCGGGGCTTTCGCGCTGATCCTTTCCTTTATCTCCATTGTCTCCTACCAGTTCGTGGCCGGAGGGTTCATCCTGAACGTGATCACAGACGGTCAGGTCTCTGAGACGACGGGGACGGTGATTGCCGCCGGCTTTGTCATCCTTTTCACGGCCCTGGGCGGCATGGTCGCCATCGCCTACACCGACCTGGCGAAGGGAATAGTCATAGTCTGGGCCTGCCTCCTGGCCGT
>CAYGWQ010000070.1:0-19976 GCA_964353465.1 uncultured Acidobacteriota bacterium
GGGTCAGACCATGGCTAGGATGTTTGATCCGAAAAAGCTAATTTGGACAAGAGTGCTGCAACCCCACTTTTGGGGCCTTGGTACCATAATTGGCGCCATTGACCTTAATGGCATCCACGCCCAGCAATGCGCGGAAAAGTATCTCAAGGCGCTTCTCCAGGAGATAGATATCCCTTTCGGAAGAACGCATCATTTGATCGCTCATCTCGATCCGCTCGTGCCCACTCTCGCGTCATGGGAACTTTTCAGGCCACAACTGCAAAACCTCAATGCATATTCGGTATCGATTCGCTATCCAGGAGATTTGGTCGACAAAGTTTCTGCTCGGGAGGCCCTGGATCTTGCAGCAAGAATCCGGGAAGAGGCCCGGAAAGCCCTGGGCATCCCGCACTGATGCAGCACAAATGCCGATCATACCCACACCATGGGTGCAAGAGCCTCTTTTGCTCCAAATCACCAATTCGAGCCCCGCAAATACCAAGCCATCCGGCAGTCAGCCATTCGGCAATCGCAGGGCTCGGAACCGGCAAAAAAAGTGATCAATGGACTATCTATTTCGCCGGCTCTGTATTATGATGTGCGCCGACTCGGGCTTGGCCGGAAAAAATTCGCTGAATTGAAACGACTTACAGGCATAGCCCAAACCATTACCATTCAATGCGGTATAGGAATCGCGGAAGCTAAACCGCACTCGACCATGATTTCATAGCTGGCGCCCACATTGGATCGCAACAGGAGTCGGCCGCTTTTGACTTCGACCAGGAGATTGCTCTGCAGGGTAGCTTGCATCTTGCTCGCCTTTTCTGCGCTTATGGCCGTGCCCTCTCCGGCTACAAGTGCCGCCGCACCCCACGCACTCAGGGAATACCGCTTGCGGCTGTACCATACGCACACGAGGGAGTCGCTCGACGTCGTCTTCAGGCGCGGAGACTCTTACATCCCCGAGGCAATCGCCCAGCTCAATTATCACTTGCGCGACCATCGCACCGGCGATGTCGAAGATTTTGATCTTCGCCTTTTCGATCTGCTAGCCGACCTGACCGCAATGGCCGGCCGGCCGGGCGGGCTAATAGAGGTGATCTGCGGCTATCGCACGCCCGGGACCAACGCCATGCTCCGTCAGCACTCCTCGGGCATCGCGGACCAGAGCCTTCACATGCAAGCCATGGCCATTGACATCCGCATGCCGGGGGTCAAGACTTCAGTGCTGCGCGACGCAGCCCTTGCACTCCAACGGGGGGGGGTCGGCTACTACCCTGGCTCCGACTTCATTCACGTCGATGTGGGCCGGGTGCGGTCCTGGTAGCCGCGAGAGGTCGCAGGCTGGCATCTGCATTCCTTCCTAGCCCAGATACGGATACCCCTTGGCCAGCATCTGTTCCATCGCAGCGTCGTGGCGATAGATATCCTGAAGGAACTTCACCGTGCCATCCTCTGAAACTACCGCCGTGGTGTAAAAAACCAGCACCGGGATGGGATTGTCGAGATTCACCTGAGTGGTTTCGGTACCCTGCATGGCTGCGCGAATGCGATCCTCGGTCCATGAAGGTTTCTCATCCAATGCCCAAACCGCAAGTCTTTCGGGATCTTCAACCCGGATGCACCCGTGACTGAAATCGCGCCGGGACCTGGAAAAAAGCTCCGTTGCCGGTGTGCCGTGAAGGTAGACGTCGAACTCGTTCGGGAACATGAATTTGACAAGCCCCAGTGAGTTTTTCGGACCCGGCCTTTGCCGGACGGAAAGTCCGCCGCGGCGCAGGCCTTCGAGAATCTCATCGCTGACCGTTCCATCGCTCACCACTTCCCCGCGGCTATCCGTTACTTCGTAGCCATTCTTAACAAGATAATCCCGGTTCTTCCGGATCTGCGGCACCAGTTCTCGCCTTTGAATGCTGGGCGGGACATTCCAGTAGGGCCGGAAGATGATATACCTCATATCTTTTGCGAATACCGGGGTTTCGCTACGAAAGGCCTTGCCCACAACCACCTTCATAGCCAAGGCAACATTGCCTTCTTCATCGAACGCCCGCAGCTGGAACTCAGGAATGTTCACTATAACCGGCGGGTGGGAGAATTCGTGGGGAACCCAGCGCCATCGCTCCAGTGTGAGCAGGAGTTGCCGCACTCGAAAGCTCAACGGAGTATTGAGTTGCTCCAGCGTGGCCTTGCCCAGCCGCCCGTCCGGATCCAGGCCATGCCGCCGCTGGAACCGTTTCACTGCCTCCTCCAAGGCACTGGTGTAAACCGTAGCGCCCGCAGGAGCGACGGCATCGGGCGGCAGGTCTCCGACAAGCCGCAGCAGGTGAGCGAGCCGTTCCACCCCCGGGTAATTCTCGCCGCGACGCACGGAAGCGGCCGGAACAGGCAGTTGCTCTCCGCTGTCTTCCCGCGCCAGACGGATATAGGTCGCCAGCGCCCGGCGCGCAAGGCGATAGCTTGGGAATGGGGGTTCGGCTGCATCCAATCCCGCATTTACATCTTGTGCGTCGACAATACGATGCAGCACGAAATGTGCCAGATCGTATTTCGCCGGCCCGATATTGAAGCCCGAGTGCAAATACCGCGGATTGATCCGTCCGATATGCAGGTCGGAGATAAAGCGCATCAGGGAGACCGTCAGGGCCAGGTCGAAGCGCGCGAAATCCGCTGCCGTGGGGGCAGGATTCGTGCCCTGCAGCATGGCGAGACGAACTGCCCACCGCGGGCCGTCGTAGTCTTCCGTATTCAAGCCTCTGCCCTCCGCGCTCTGGAACGCTTCGATCACCGCCCGTGCCTGCGGTGTGATGTGCCCTTCCTTCACCCAGGCGAGCGCGAATTTGGAGGACTCGTAGAAGTTCGTGAGATCAGCCCGGTAATTGCCAAAATCGGGCCAACGCAAATCCGGAAGATTGCCGGCCTGGATCATAGAGGGGAGCAGGGTGTCCCACCGGCCGGAAGATTCTTGGAGCGGACTTGGCTGCAATGAGGCTTCAGGCGCGGCGGCGCTTCCCGAGGGTGAATTATCCGATATCTTCAGGCCTGCCGCCGTGAGAAGAAGCAGTACAGCAAATCCGGAAACGAGCAACCGACGCGAATATCGCATGGCTTCCACCCATCCCGATGATCACTTCACCCGGCTATCATCCCTTCTATGAGAGTAGCGGAGGGTGAGGATTTCGGCAAGATCCATTCGTCCAAGCAGCCTGCGCGCAGGTATTGCCGCCCCGCAGGCCGCACCGCCTGGATTGGGAATCCCTTGACCGGCTGATACGGTGAAGCGCACAATTCTCATTGGTGGTGTGGTTGATCGCCGGAAAGGAATACTTGGACGACAGGCAAGAGAGCTTGGGTCTGTTTCCCAGGTAAAGGGTGCGTTTGTGTGGTGGCTGGTAGGGTTGGCAATCTATCTTTTTCTGCTGGCTCTGGCCGGTCTTTTTCTATACGGAGCAAGCAGGCTGCAAGAGGGCATCCCGCGCAACAAAGGCATCGGCGAAAAATCGCGCCGCAAACAGGAATCAGAAAAAACCGCGGCTCAGCAGCTCCCCCTTCCTTTCACGCCATCGCGATAGCCGAATCCCGTCCGCCCGTTGGCTGCCGCGGCGCAAGAAGTGTCCTGGAGTGCGGCGACACGTCCTGCACCCTATGAGATATGTGTAGAGTGCCGGACACGTCGCCGCACTCCAAAAATCCTTTGTCATTACTTCTTGATTACTCCATCGTCATCGGGGGTCCGGCGCCGATCCCCGCGCTGCGCCAGTTCCCTGGTGACTTCGACCATGTCGGCGTCATCGCGGGCTTCACCCAGCAGGTGCTTGCAGAAGTACTCGGCCCTGGTCCAGTTCCACCATTCGCCGCCAATGCCATGGCGGGAGCCGGGCACGATGATCATGTCGAAGCGCTTGTTCGCCTTGATGAAGAATACTTCGCATGCCTCATGAACACGCCGATGGCCCTCGCGGCGGGCAGAGGTTCAAATACGAACCTTGGTAGTAGATGCGGCGGGTACTCTATACTGCCGCACGGTCGGTTCACTGCTCTGTACAACCTGAAGCCTGGACGAAGGTCCTTTCCTTCGTGCAAAGGATTTGCGAGGAAGTAGTACATTTTCCTGGAGAGACGGTCATGCGCAGCCGATTTACGGCACCTTTATCCTCATGTTTTCTTTTCTTCCTATGTACGCTTTTTTGCCTGAGTTTGCCCGCCACGTCTGAACCTGCGCGCGCGCAATCGGCTAACAGCAGCCTCGCGGGCTCGGTGAAGGATTCCAGCGGCGCGGTCGTTGTGCGCGCCCGGGTTTCTCTCCTCAGCTCCAATCAGACGATCCTGCGCACAATGGAAACCGACCGCGAGGGGAAATTCCGCTTTGAGGATGTTCAACCCGGAGCGTATGAGCTCCTGGTGTCCTTCCCCGGATTCAACATCGACCGGAGGGCCGTCACGGTAACCCGGGAAAGCCCGGTCGAAGTGGCGGTAGTATTGGCGGTACGCCAGATTACGGAAGAGGTCACCGTCACGGCTGAAACCGGATCCGCCCGGGACAAGGACGCGGTCCCACTGCAGGTCAACGTCATGTCGGATCTGGTGGTCGCGCAACGCACGACCGCAGTGCTTGCGCAAATGGCCGATGGAGAGGTAGGCATCTCCCAGCAGCGGACCAGCCCGACTATCGGGGCTGTCCTGGTGCGGGGACTGACCGAAGTCGGGGTTTACGTCGACGGCGTGCGTTACACCAATTCCACACAACGGGGCGGCATCAACACTTTCTTCAACCTCAATGATCCGACCAGCCTGCATGCGGTGGAAGTGCTGCGCGGCCCGAACACGGCACAGTACGGGTCGGATTCGCTCAGCGGCACGGTGCAGCTGCTTACCCGGCAGCCGCAGTTCGGTTCGAAACAGCCGGAAACGCACGGCGAAATTAACACCTTTTTCAACAGCGCCGACCTTTCGTACGGCAACAATGTGCTTCTCACTTACGGCACGGAGCGATTCGGCATTCTTGCCAACGCGACCGGCCGCCGCATCAACACCCTGCGCCCGGCGGGCGGTGTGGATGGCCATTCGGCGGTTACGCGTTTTCTCGGCCTTCCCTCCGATGTCACGGGATCGTCCAGGCTGACGGACACCGCTTTTACTCAATACGGCGGCACCGTGAAACTGACCTATGCCCCCGGCAAGGGCCAGCAGTTCAGCCTGCATTACCAGCGCGGGCAGCAGGATGGCGGCAAACGCTATGACCAGTTGCTGGGAGGCGACGGCAATCTGATCGCCGACCTGCGAAACCTGATGCTTGATTTCCTGTACGCACGATATTTCAAACAGGGGGTGGGATTCTTTGACAACCTCTCCCTGACCTATTCGTACAACAGTCAGCGGGAGGAGCGCGTCAACCAGGGGGGCAACGGCAATCCGCTGGCAGCCATCACCCATGACCGGGAACGGACCAGCAGCCACGGAATCAGCTTTTACATTGATAAGCAATCGATGCAGCGCAACAGTTTTCTTCTCGGCGGCGATTATTATTACGATCACGTGAACGCACCTTCGTATTCTTACGACCCGGTTACCGGGGCGGTCACGATCGTGCGGCCCAGGGTGCCGAATGGAGCGCGCTACATCCTGGCGGGGCTTTACGTGCAGGATGCTCTGGAGCTGATCCCCAATCGGCTGCGTCTGAGCGGGGCGTTGCGTTACAACGTTGGTTCCTACCTTTCGCAGGCCGCTAACAGCCCGCTGGTCAATGGAGCCCCTCTGTTCCCGGATGACTCGCTGCGCGTCGCCGATTTTTCCGGACGGATCGGCGCCGTGCTGAGGATAGTGGGCGGTTTCCATTTCGCCATGAATTACAGCCGCGGTTTCCGCGCGCCGAACATCACAAGCCTCGGCTCGACCGGCCTGGTCGGCGTCGGGTATCAGGTTGCCACCAGTGATGTGCTTGGGATGGGAGCTACGATCGGTACGACGGCGGATGACAGCGCCGTGTCCGCCGGCGTCGCGGTCGAGCCGCTACGATCCGAAATCAGCAACAACTACGACTTCAGCCTGCGTTTCCGCAACCGCCGGATTGAGACGGACCTGACCGGGTTCGTGATCGATTACGAAAACACAATTGTGCGGCAGACGCTGATTCTGCCCGCGGGAGCGGTGGGCAAGCCGCTGGGCAGCCAGGTGATCGAAAGCCAGAACGCGAACGGTGCAGTCTGGGTGCCGGCCAGCTCGAGCCCTGTGCTGGTGCAGGCGAATTTCAGCGCAACCCGGCTGTACGGCATAGAATACACGCTCGACGTCCGCCTGACGAATTCGTGGTCGGTCAGCGGCAATTACAGTTACGTCCGAGCTGAAGACAAGAGCACGGGGGCGCCGCCGAACCTGGGCGGCGGGGGAATACCGCCCCAGCTGGGTTCGGTGCGCTTGCGCTATCAGCCGGACGGGAAGCGATACTGGATCGAGGCTTACTCCACACTGGCAGGCAGACAGGACCGGCTCTCCTCCCTCGACCTTTCTGACCGGAGGACGGGCGCAGCCCGATCGCGTTCCAATATTCAGAATTTCTTCCGCCGGGGTGCGTGCGTGCGCGGCCTGACCACGCCGGGCTCTGACGGTCGCTGCGGCTCCGGCGGCGGCATCCTGATCGCCACCGGCGAAACCCTGGCGCAGGTTCAGAACCGCGTGTTGGGCAGCGCGACCTCAGCGCCCCTGTTCACGGCGATCCCGGGTTACGGGCTCGTCGGTGTGCGCGGCGGATATCAATTCAACCACAAACACGAAATCACGGTCGATTTCAAGAACATCGCTGACAAGAGCCATCGGGCGCCCGGCTGGGGCGTGGATGGCCCGGGCCGCAGCCTGGCGGCACGCTATCAGTTCCGGTTCTGATTGCCGTGACGGGCATCGGCTGCTCAGCCATTCAGACACTGGTTAACAGTCGTTATACAAGGGGACACAAGTATTGCCGCTCAGGCATGGTCTATCTGATCCCACCTCTATGCGACACAGCCCCCAAAGATCCGCTCAGGTGTGCTATGCTTGGGAAGTAACCGCCATCCAGAAGAACCATCACACAAAGGAGGATCTCATGGTAACCATGCCTCCAACATCCGGACGCTGTGCTCTCCTCGCAAAGATCGCCCTGCTGCTGGCTTTTGCCGCCGCGGGGCCGCACACGCAATCCGTGCAAGGCCAGAGTTTCGCGCCGGAAACCCCCGAGAAGGCCGCGCGGATGCGCTGGTTCCGGGAAGCTAAATTCGGGCTGTTCATTCACTGGGGCCTTTATGCCGTTCCCGCTGGGGAATGGAAAGGACAGCTGATTCCGGGGATCGGCGAATGGATCATGAACCGGGCGAAAATCCCGGTCACGGAGTACGAACAGCTGGCAGCGCAGTTCAATCCGGTGAAGTTCAATGCCGAGGAGTGGGTGCGGCTTGCGGTAGATGCCGGCATGAAGTACATCGTCATCACCAGCAAACACCACGACGGTTTCGCCATGTATGGATCCAAAGTCACCTCTTACAACATCGTGGATGCAACTCCCTTCAAGCGCGATCCGCTCAAGGAGCTGGCCGCTGCCTGTGCCCGGCACAAGATCCGGCTGGGATTCTATTACTCCCAGGCCCAGGACTGGCATGAGCCTAACGGCGCGGGCAACGCCTGGGATTTCGGACCGGACGACAAGAAGGATTTCGATCAATACCTGCGTGCCAAAGCCGAACCGCAGGTGAGAGAACTGCTGACCAATTACGGACCGGTTTGCCTGATATGGTTCGATACCCCCCGGCTGATGACCGCAGAACGCTCCCAGCGGTTCATCGATCTGCTCAGCCAGCTCCAGCCGGCCTGCTTGATCGACGGCCGGCTGGGTGCGGCCGGTGATTACCGTTCCATGGGCGACAACAATATCCCCAATGCGGTCGTCAGGGAGGACTGGGAAGTCCCGGCGACCCTGAACCGCACCTGGGGCTTCAAGAAGGACGACACCGACTGGAAGCCGCCCTCGGAGCTGGTCTTCAAGCTGGTGGATATAGTCAGTAAGGGCGGCAACTACCTGCTCAATGTCGGGCCGACAGCCGAGGGAATCATCCCGCAGGCCAGCCAGGACAACCTGCGGGCGGTGGGCCGGTGGCTCAAAGTCAACGGCGAAGCTATCTATGGTGCGGGCGCCACGCTTTTCGGCGATGAGCTGGGCGCTTACAGCGAAACGGAAAAGGACAAGAACGGCAAGCCGGTCTTCAAAGCGCGAGACGACTGGCGCTGCACCACCAGGCCCGGAAAGCTGTTTATCCATTTGTTCAAGTGGCCGGGGGAGACTTTTGAGCTGCGTGCCGTCAAGGGTACTGTTGTGCGAGCCTATTTGCTTGCCGATCCCTCCCACAAGAAACTGCCCGTGAAGCAGGCAGGCGAAGTGGTGACGGTCATCCTGCCCGCAAGAGCTCCCTCAGAGTTGGACTCTGTACTCTGCCTGGAAACGAAATCCGGCAGTAGCGCGCGATAAATGCGGGTGCATCCCCTGCCATGTGACAGAGGCTGAATTTGAAATCCTCCAATCACAACCGTTATATCGTAAAGTCGCTGGTGCATGCCGCGGCTGTTCTGGCTTCGTTTCACTCTCCTGGCGAGGTGCTCCGCCTTCGGGACGTGGTCGCGCGAACCGGATTCAACAAGGGGATGTGCTTCCGGCTGCTCTATACCCTGCACCAGTGCGGCTTCATCGAAAAGGTGGGCGAAAACAGCTATCGCCTGACAGCCGAGTTCGGCAGGCAGCGGAAATACCGGATCGGGTATGCCGCCGAAGGCCAGGACTCCTCGTTCCCGCGGGAGGTGCAGGCCGGACTGGTTGCGGCCGCGGAAGCGGCGGGGATCGAACTGATCGTTGTGGATAACCGCTACAATCCCAAGGTCGCTCTGCGGAATGCCGACCACTTGCTGCGCGAGCGTGTCGATCTGGTCATCGAGTTTCAGGCAGATGAAGCTGCGGCCCCGGCCATCGCATCGAAATTCCTGGAGGCCAATGTCCCATTCATAGCCATAGACATCCCGCATCCGGGAGCGACCTACTTCGGCGCCAACAATTACGAAGCCGGCCTGATCGCAGGGCATCACCTCGGCCGCTGGGCCCGAAAGCATTGGGAGGGCGAGGCAGACGAAATCATCCTGATCGAGATTGCCCGGGCCGGTTCCGTGCCGCAAACACGAATACGCGGCATGTTGTCCGGAATCCATGAGATCCTCCGGACCGCCAGGCAGTGCCGAACCACCCAGATCGACGGCGACGGGCAGTTTCAGGTCGCCCTGGAACGGGTGCGCAAACATCTGCGTGCGTCGAGGGCTCGCCGCGTGCTGGTCGGCGCCGCGACCGACCCCAGCGCCTTGGGGGCTCTGCGGGCTTTCGAGGAGGCGGGCCGCGAGGACGAATGCGCCGTGGTCGGACAGAACGGAGAGCCCGAAGCGCGCCTTGAGCTGCGCGTGCCGCGCACGCGGCTGATCGGATCGGTAGCCTACTTCCCCGAAAAGTACGGGGAAGGCGTGATCCGGCTCGCTCTCGAAATCCTGGCGAAAAAGACCGTTCCGCCGGCGGTATTCATCAAACACCAGCTCATCACACCCGATACGGTGGACCATCTCTATCCGAACGACAGTCTTCTGGGCCTGGCAGGTAAGTCAACTCGGAACAAAGTCATTCCGTAAGAGTTCCTAGCTGCAATACTCCATTCGCTAGGGCCTGCCGCCCTCCAAGCAGCCGGTTTTGACCGTACATCCATATAAGCATTGTTCTTTCAATGGATTAACTTCTGCGAACGCCGGAATTTCACGTTTTGCAATACAAAACATGTACAAAATAACAGAACTCTCTTTACTTGCAGAACGGCAAGATTGCAGAATGACGCTCAAGCAAACCCCGGACCCCGCAGCGCGGCGGCAGCAGACTGCAGCGCGCGTTCTCTCCGAGGTGCTTATTCCATGCTCTTGCAAGCATGAAGAACTGCTGGATTGCCTGGGCCATGGGTAGGGCGGGCTGGAGATCTGCCGGCAGGCTCCTATCCTGCAAAGGGATGGCTCAGGTGATATTGCATGGATTGCCAACTGGTCGGGTTTGATGCAGACCCACGATCCCGGCTCGCGTTACAAAAGTTGGATGTCTCCTGAAGGACCCCTGGCAGTCTGAAACAGCTGATCGGCATCCGCGGCCAATGTCTGCGCCCGCTCTGCGCGCATTCGCAAGGAACGCGCGGCGGCGCTCTATTGAACATAATGGAGGAGTTATCATGCGATTGCGAGCAAGCTGGGCCTTACTGTTAGTTTTGCTGGCCGGCGCGGCGCTGCTGGCGCCCTGGCAGGAGCAGCTTTACGCGCAGGAAGCCCGAGGAACCATTCTCGGCCGAGTGTTTGATGCCCAAAAGGCGGTAGTGCCAAAGGCTACAGTCAAGATCACAAATGTGGCTCAAGGAATCACTACTTCGGTTCAAACCAACGAAGTGGGCGCCTATATAGCGCCATTTTTAAATCCGGGCAGCTATCAGATCACGATCGAGGTACAAGGATTTAAAAAGTACGTCAAGGAAGCATTGACCCTGAACATTAACCAGAAGCTGGAAGTCGACGCCTACTTGGAGATCGGATCACCTACAGAGACAGTCACCGTCATGGCTGAGAACGTCTTATTGAATACGACTTCAGCCACCCTGGGACAAGTCATCGATGCGCGCCGGGTGGCGGATCTGCCCCTCGCGCATGGCAATCCATTCCTGTTGATTGGTGTCACTGCGGGCGCCTCGTGGAGCCACACTGCCGGATCGCTGAATCGTCCCTTCGAACCGACGCACATCGTAGGTTATGCGATCAACGGATCGCGCGCCAACCGCATGGACGTCACGATCGATGGCACACCCAGCACGGCTACCGCCAACGCGAATGAAGTGATCGCGTCGTACGTGCCTCCCACCGATGCCATCCAGGAAATCAAAGTTCAAACCACCGGTTTTGATGCCAGTTATGGACAAACCGAAGGCGGCGTTACCAACATTCTGCTTAAATCCGGAACCAACACCCTTCATGGAACCGGTTATTGGGCCAACCAACCGGCAAGTTGGGCTGCCAACGAATGGTTGTCGAATAAGTCAAACAGTGCCCGCGCCAACTGGACCTATAACCGCTGGGGCGGTTCGTTTGGCGGACCGGTTTACCTGGGGAAATTGTACAATGGGAAAAGCAAGACCTTCTTCTTTTGGGCGTATGAGGGCATTAAGGAAGCCCGTCCGCGCAACAATTGCGGCGCCCTCTGTACTGTCCCGACTGAGGCGGAAAAAAACGGCGATTTCTCCAAACTGCTGGCGGCGGGCGGATCCGCCTACCAGATTTACAATCCCTTCCAGCGCGCCTTGGTCAATGACGTCTATGTCAACCAGCCCTTCGTCGGCAACATTATTCCTCCCAGTCTGATCAATCCGATTGCCAAGAAGATTCTGGACAATTACTACCCCAAAACGCCTTTTACCTCGGGCAGTGCGCTGGGTCTCGGCAATCAAGTCGAGCCCAATATACCGGAAACAATCAGCTACTATACCCATACGTTTAAAGTCGACCACAACATCAACGACAATAACCGGTTGTCGGTTACCGGCCGGTTCTACAAACGGATCAGCGATTACAACAACTATTTGCACAGTGCCGCTACCGGCGAATGGTTCCAGTTCCTGTCCAGAGCGGGCGGCATAGACTACGTCAGTACTTTAAATGCCTCGACGGTGCTGAATCTGAAATACGGTTACAACCGGTTTATCCGGTCCTCCGACGGAAATCCCGAATCGTACGGCATGGATTTAACCACTTTGGGATTTCCCTCCCGCATGAATGACTATACTTCAGAAGATATCCGTCGTTTTCCGGGCATCAATTTTACCGGCGGCGCTTACATCGGCACCCGGCATGACAACTTCGTTCGACCGATAGATACGCACGTTTTCGCGGCGCATATCACGAAGATGAAAAGCACTCATGCGATTCGGGGCGGCATGGAGTTCCGCGCGTACCGGGAAAATCAACGCGATTGGATCAATGACCAGACAGCCCGTTTCGATTTCGGCACCACCTGGACGAGAGCCAGCAGCGTTGCCTCGGGAGCGCCCAATGGTTTGGGCCAAAACATGGCAGCCTTCCTTTTGGGAGTACCGGAAACAAGCAGTTACATGAATCGGCAGGATAGCTACGCCGAGCAATCGACATCATGGGGCGTTTACATTCAGGATGACTGGCGCGTGAACAAGCGGCTGACTTTGAATATCGGATTGCGCTGGGAGTATGAAGGGGCCTTGACGGAACGGTACGACCGGACCGTCCGTGGTTTCGATCCCAATTATACACAGCCCTTTGAAGCTGCCGCCGTGGCCGCGTATACGACCGTGTACAATGCAGCAGCGGGAACCGCCAACGCACTGAAGATCGCGCCGGCTAACTTTAAAGTGCGCGGCGGCCTGAATTTTGCCAATACGGGCGGAAATCCACGTGGTTTGTATGAGACTCCCGCGAGTAATTTCCTGCCTCAAATCGGCCTCGCTTTCAAGATTAATGAAAAAACCATTCTGCGCACAGGATACGGCATCAACTACGGCTTCCTGGGGCAGCGGCGCGGTGATGTAGTTCAGTCCGGGTATAATGTCAACACCAACCTGGTTCCTACTTTGGACAATGGACTTACCTGGAATGAAACTCTCTCCAATCCTTACAAGAACGGCCCGGTCCTGCCGTATGGAAATACACAGGGTCAGCAGACATTCGTAGGACAGGCAATCACTTTCTTTGAAGAGAAGCCCAAGCAGGTTTATAACCAACGCTGGTCTTTGAACATTCAGCGCGAATTGCCCGGCGGCTGGTTCATGGATGTCGGATATGTCGGTAACCGCGGCACCCACGTCGAAATCAACCGCAACCTCAATGCAACTCCAATTCAGTACCTGAGCACGAGTCCCACGCGTGATCAGAACTGGATCACTTATTTGAATGGCACCGTCGCCAATCCATTTTATGGTTTGCTGCCGGTCACAACCACAATAGGGGGGAGCAAGACCATCTCGCGCGAGAGACTGCTGCGCGCCTTCCCCGAATTCGATACGGTGAACAGTACCACCAACCAGGGCTATTCCTGGTACCACTCGCTGCAGACTTCCGTGCAGAAGCGCTTTTCCAAAGGCTACACCCTGCTGGCCAGCTATACCTGGTCGAAATTTATGCAGGCCACCGAGTATCTGAATGCCGCGGATCCGCTGCCGACCGAAACCATTTCGGATATGGACACACCCCATCGCCTGTCTGTGACTGGCATTTGGGAGCTGCCCTTTGGAAGTGGCCGTCATTTCAACACCTCAAGCCGCGTGCTGGACAGGATCATCGGCGGATGGCAACTCAACGCCAACTACCAGATTCAAAGCGCCCGTCCGATGAATGCCTGGGGGAATATCATCTATTACGGGGATTCCAAGGATATCAACCTCGGCAAGGAAGCGACTCCTGACAAGTGGTTTAACAACGTTATCTACAATCCTAAAAAGGCCGATGGCACTTTGGTATGGCCTACGCTGCCGGAATCCAATGTCGGATTTGAGAAACGAACCACAAGCGACGCTAACGGACAGCTCAGCCAGAATGTGCGGACCTTCCCCTTGCGCTTCAGCTTCCTGCGCACGGACGTCGTGAATAATGTCGACTTCTCCTTGCTCAAGAACACCACGATCAGGGAAGGGATGAAGATTCAATTTCGTTTAGAGCTGTTGAATGCCTTTAACCATCCCAATTTTTCACAGCCCACTCTGGATCCTACTAGCGGCAACTTCGGGAAGATTACCGGAGGTGATTTCAATTATTCCCGTCGCATCCAGATGGACCTCAAATTCATTTTCTAGCTTTCACACGGAAGATCTTCTGCGGGTCAACGGGAGATTACCGATCGCGGGCGGGGCGGGAAGCGACGCGCCTCCGCCCGCGATCGGGGGTCGGCCGCACGCGACGCCAAGGCCTGTCGCAGCGGGCATGGCCGTCCTCCTTCAGTTACCAGGAACTTTCGCCATGGGAAACCAATCATGAAACGCGTCGGTTTTCTGCTCAAGGTGAGCCCGGACAAGATTCAGGAGTACAAGGAGCTTCACCGTTCCGTATGGCCGGAGATGATGGAAGCATTGCGCCGCAATGGATGGCGCCGGTACTCGCTTTTCATGCACGAAGACGGGTTGCTCTTCGGCTGTTTTGAAACGCCGGAGAGCTTCCAGGCAGCGCTCGAAGGCATGAGCAAAGAAGAAGTCAACAGGAAGTGGCAGGAACTCGTGGCCGCATGTTTTGAAAATACGAATGGCGCTCATGCCGACGAGTCCATGCAGGAACTGGTAGAGGTTTTTCACCTCGATTGACCATCGCCGGCCCGACGGGATTCTGACCGGGCGGCATGCGGCGGATGGGGTGTCTAAGTGTGCGTGGCCATTGCCATGTGCACTGCACGGGCTAAAGCCCGTGCCCACGAGAATTATCTTATCTTGCACCTGTCGTGCGATCCACACCGCATGTACAGCGTTACCCCCAATGTCTGGCAGAATGACTCTTCAACCACGAAATACACGAAAAATAATCTCTCGTGTATTTCGCGGTTCCTGTTACGCGAGGAGCCTACGCGTAAGAAATTACCGCTGATCGCGATGGCTATGACCATCCTGGCTGCGCTGGCAATGGTCGCGCCGGGGCAAGTTACTCCCGTGGATCCCAATGGCAGGCACATTGGGGCCAACAAGCTCTACTACGGCGCTGCCTATTACCCGGAGCACTGGCCGGCATCCGAGATCGATCGCGATATTGCCCGAATGAAGGATTTGCGCATGAATGTCATGCGCGTGGCCGAATTCGCCTGGTCCCGTATGGAACCGCGCGAGGGTGAGTATGATTTTGCCTGGCTGCATGGTGCGATCGACAAGCTTCATGCCGGCGGCATCGACGTGGTCCTCGGCACACCCACGGCGACGCCGCCGGCCTGGCTTGTGGAAAAATACCCGGACGTCATGCGGGTCAACCAGGACGGCAGCCGGCAGACTCATGGTGCGCGGCGCGACTGCAGTTACAGCAGCGCGACCTACCGCCGCCTGTGCCGGCGCATTGTCGAGCGCATGGCCCAGGAATTCGGCAACCGCCCCGGAGTGATCGGATGGCAGACCGACAATGAATTCCTCCTTACACCGGACTACAGCGATGAGACGATCCGGACCTGGAGAGCCTGGCTGAAGGAGCGCTACGGCACCATCGAGGAGCTCAACCGCCGCTGGGGCACCGAACTCTGGAGCCAAACCTACAACTCTTTTGATCAGGTCCCGGCTCCCGTGGATCGGATCAACCATCATCCTTCGCTGCGCTTCAACTGGCTGCGCTTCACGAACGAACAGATCGCCGAGTTCCAGGCTGAACAGATCGCCGCTATCCGCAAATACTCGAAGCTGCCGATCGCCCACGACACCATGGCCAACCAGCCGGTCAACTACGAGCTGTTGAACGCCGATCTCGATTACATGGGATTCAACACCTACCACGACTACGAGTTCTACTGGCGGATTGCGGGCAATTACGACCGCATGCGCGGCTTCGGCAAAGGCATGCACTGGCTGTTTGAAACCGCTCCCAACTATGCCGGCGGCTCTACGACCCGATTCATACACTCCCCGGTCGGCGGTGTGCGCGCTGCCCTGTGGATGAACCATGCCCTGGGTGGACAGGCATCCCTGTTCTGGTTGTGGCGGCAGCACCGGACGGGGCAGGAGATGACGCACGGTTCCGTGATCTCGGCCTGGGGCAAACCCGCCGCGAACTACGACGCGCTGCGCCAGATCGGCGAGGAAATCGAAAGGACCAGCGATTTTCTGATGAGGGCTCCAGTCGCGCCGGCGCAGGTGGCCATTTTGTACAGCAATGAATCGGCGGCAGGTCTCGAAATCGAACCCTACATCAGCGGCCTGCAATACTACTTCGATTGGTCGGCCCGGTTCTATCGCCCGCTTCAGGACGCCTACCTCCACCGCGACGTGATCATGCCCGGAAATAATCTTTCAGGGTACCGAATGGTTTTTGTCCCCCTGTTGCCCTGCATTCCCGCCGCGACACGCGCGCGCATGAAATCGTGGGTTGAGGCCGGAGGGACGCTGGTGCTGGGGCCGATGAGCGGCTATCGCGACGAAGAATGGACTGCTTTCACGGATCATGCGCTTGGCGACATCGAGACATGGTCCGGAATCGAAGTGGATGCCAGGCTGCCGATCGGCGGTACGCCGAAGCTGCCGGTGCCGGTCAAGCTGCGTTGGAGCGATGCCGGTGTGAATTATGAAAGCCCTGCTGACCTCTGGCAGGAAACCCTGTCGTCGAAATCCGGACGGGTGCTCGCCACCTATGGAAACGGCCTGGCGGACAGTAAGCCGGCAATCATCGAGGCACGCACCGGCAAGGGGAAGGTGGTCATCCTCGGCACCGATCCTGGCCCGGAAGCTTTGGGAAAGCTGCTGCTGCGACTGGCAGGTGAAGCCGGCATCAAGCCCATGGCGCAGGGCGAGGCCGGCGTCATTGTCTCCCCGCGCGCTGCCGGCAATTCAAGCGGTTGGGTGGTCGTGAACGTAACCGGAACACCGAAGAAGATCACTCTGGAAAGCGGCGGCGTCGATCTCCTTTCGGGGCGCGAGAAGACCCGGAGCCTGGCACTTGCCCCTTACGACGTCGTTATCCTAAGGAGCAGCGGCAGCCGCTGAGATTATGGCGACTGTCCCCACCGTAATCTTCTGCAGAGCATTTCTATTTCGCAGGCCGGCCCGAAACCAGGATCATGTTGGCATACTGGAGGGTATCGCCCGTGCGGATCAGGCCGATGGCGCCGGGAACACGCTTCTTGAAGTCGGCGTGCGGCTCGAACTTCAGCGGAATGCCAGCCGTGGCCTCGACGAACTGCTTCTGAATTTCCGGTGTGTTCTCCTCCCGGAATTCCTGGGCCATGTATGCCGCGACGATGTCAAAATTGGCGCGTATCGCCGCGAGCACCTGAAGCACCGTCGGGATGCCGTCCGTCAGCGAGATGTCTATCGTCTCGATCATCGGCCAGTACGGAAATCCCCGGTCGGCAATCACGAGCAGGTTTGTGTGCCGCACGCGGGACAGCAGTGAGTTGATCTGAGGATTCAGAATTCCTTTCCTGATCATGGGATTCCCCTCAACATGCTGGATTGGGACCATTCAGAATCCGCGCAGGTCTGTGCTGTACCTCATCTGCAGACCCTGCCGGGGCAAACGTTTCAGTACCACATACCGGATGCCGCGCGCGTCGCAAAAGCCGCGTTTCTCCGGCACGTCCCCGTCTTCATTGACGATGTAAATGTCCGGCCTGATCCGGGCAATCTCCGGCTCCGCGTCCATCCAGCCGCTTCCCATAGTAATGAACGCCCGACGCACGAAGCGGATGGATTGCACCATATAGCGCCGTTGTTCCTGGGGGAACATGGGATGTCCTTCGCCTTTCAGCAGGCGCAGGTTATGGTCATGGCCAACGCCCACGTAAAGGTCGCCGAATTGGGAAGCCTCTTCAAAGAAGCGCACGTGGCCGCTGTGCAGCCAATCGTAGCAGCCGGTCACCATCACCTTCGGACGTGATGTCGACGGATCGGAGAATTCCTCGCTATCCTCGGGATAGCCATACAAGTCAGCCCCGGGCAGGACGTGACAGATAATTCCGCTGGATCGAGAGTAGTCCTGCTTCCTCTCGTTGTGGTCCGCTTCTTCGAGCGCCCAGACGCCGGGATGGAGTCCCGCCGCCGACGGCAGCGTATCCGGCTCCGGTTGGTCCGTCACCAGAATCACCCGGCTGACGTAGCGGACGGACTGTATGAAATACAGCCTTTCCTCCTGGGGGAACTTCGGCATCCTACCCTGCAGCGAGCGCGCGACTTCGTCCGACCACAGAAGGACGTTCAACTCGCCCATCCGGCTCGCCTCGTGCAGGAAACGCATCCTGCGAGGTCCGAGGTCATCAAAACTGCCGGAGACAATGATGGTCTTCATGCTCACCTATCCTCCAGCAATCCTTGTCTTCACCCGGAAGGATCCAGGTATCGGCTCCTCTGAGACTACCAGCAGGTAGCCGCCGCCGCATCCGGAATACATTGCGCCCGGATAGCGGGACTGGTAATAACCAAGGAGGGCTTTCAAATCTATATCGATGGTTGGATGCTGAACCGTGTGGGGCAGGATGGTTTCCCAGCATCTCATGCACTGATTCATCGAGGCGCCCAAGGCGCGAATGTCTCCCCCCAGGATGGCAGCGAAACAGTCCTTGCCCGTTTGTCCCAGCCGCCGTATCCACTCTCGATCGAGGTTCCTGATTCCCAGCGGGCTGTAGCCTGCCGGGCGCTGGTTGACCGGCACCAGCTGGAAGATGCCTTCCACCCATGCGGCGATCTCCGGGTCGCAGGCGGACTCGATGTGGACCGGGAAGTACCCTCCATCGAAGTTCGCATCATAGTCAAGCCTGCTGATGCCGGGATAAATCAGGCCGATCATGTCCTGGGAGCCGGAGGGCTCCTGCTTGTCCCGGTTTTCGGCGGCATAAAGCTCACGCGTGAGTTCGGCAGGATCGCGCCCCGGCAGCACGCCGTTCCATATTTGCATGGCCACTTTCCGGGTGCCGGTCGCCATGCCGCAGCGATCCATGAAACGGACCACCGGTTCGAGCGAGACCACCACCATCGAGCCTGGCGGGGTTGGATTGAGCCGGGAGACAAAGGGCTGGTCGATCCATCCACCCGCGAGCGCCATGCGATACGGGATTCTCCCGATCACCGACACGATATCGTTTCTTTCCGCCACACCACCTCCAAAATCTCAGTGACAGCAGCGAATGGCGCTGAGTTGGCGGCTGTCGCGAAATTCGCTCCGCTCTCTAGCCCAGCCCCACAGGGGCGGCAAGAGAATAGCCCCGGGCGCAAGCCCGGGGTTTAGTGCGGAAAGCAGCGTGGAGCCCTGGAGGGGCGACAGAATAATGTTGCGAGCAAATGCCTTTCGCCCCTTCCGGGGCTCCATAAATACAATATCCTATCCGGTGGCCCGCGCCCCCGGCTATTATCTCTCCGCCCCTCCAGGGCTCGGATGGCGCATTCTGCAGCCGAGTTTCGCGACAGTAACTGATTAGTCCTGAACGACCCGCTTGCCGGCCTTGCGGTCGCGGTACTGCTGTTCGATCCAGGCATAGGTCTTCACCATGCCCGCGCGCAAGGGAGTGTTCGGCTGCCAGCCCAACACCTCCTGGATGAAGGTGTTGTCACTGTTGCGTCCGGCTACACCCTTGGGCGCGTTCGGATCGTATTTGCGCTGCAGTTTCACGCCGGCAATATCCTCCACCATGCCGACCAGATCATTGATCGAAATCAACTCGCTCGATCCCAGGTTGATCGGGGTGGCGATCAGCCGCTCACAGTGCATGATCAGGTCGATGCCCAGGATGCAGTCATCAATAAAGCAGAAGCTGCGCGTCTGAGTCCCGTCACCCCAGATTTCGATCTCCGGATGGTTCGTGTCCTTTGCTTCGATGACCTTGCGGCAGATGGCAGCGGGGGCCTTCTCCCGGCCGCCGAACCAGGTCCCCCAGGGCCCGTAGATGTTGTGGAACCGGGCGATATGCGTTTCGAGTCCTCGCTCCGCCCAGTATTCCTGGCAGAACATCTCGGATACAAGCTTCTCCCAGCCGTAGCCGCGTTCCGCCATCGCCGGGTACGCGTCCGTTTCCCGGAGCGCTCTGACATGCGGATCTTTCTGCAGATCCGTGTTATAAGCGCAGGCTGAGGAGGAGAAGAAATAGCGTTTTGCTCCAGCCCGCCAGGCAGCATCAATCAGGTGGGTGTTGATCAGAACGCTCCGCAGGCACTCCACGCTGAAGCGCTCCATAAACCCCATACCACCCATGTCGGCTGCCAGGCTGTAGATCTCGACAGCTCCTTCGACGGCCCGGA
>CAYGWQ010000071.1:0-19879 GCA_964353465.1 uncultured Acidobacteriota bacterium
GAAAAAACTTGTTGACACAATTATTCATTTTGCGTATAAATGATCCCAACTTGTGGTGGTTTGGCTAAGAGGGGCGAGAGTCTCTCCTTGAGCAGGCAGTAACGAGCGTTGTTTTAGAAGTAGCACAGAGTGCAGTAAAGAGAGGGCGCCTCGGCAGTTAGCGCTCTGGTTCGGTATCAGTTTTCTCGAATAGCTCTCCCACCATGAGGCGGGATCGGATCGAACAAAGTGGGACCGAACGGATCTGATCGTACTCCTGCGGAAGAGCAAATCAGTAGTTGATGTTGGTTTGAAGTGCCCGTAAGGCTGCAGGATCTGAAAGTTTTTGGACTCTGTGGCAAATAGCAGGCGCTGCTACATCGACGCCTTGTTTTTACAAGGAGTTCAATATGAATCACCCGGGCGTAATTCTCTGGCTGTGATTGGGTAGCATGTGCAGACAGGATAACCCGTTCGTTCCTTGTGGAGATCCAGATGCAGACCGAAATTGAAATCCTCGAAACCCGTGAGATGCCGACAATCGTTTGGTACTAGTCCGATCACCGATGGAGGGAGTAATGCAAACCGAAATTGAAGTCTTGGAAAGCCGAGAGCTACCTACCATCGTCTGGTACTAAGATCAGATTCGCTTGTCACCATTTCGTAGATCCAAGGGGAAATGGACGCATTTCAGCAGGGAATCTGATAGATTGAAGAATTAGCTCCTCGGTCCAGATGTCCATAATGCTGGTCCCTAGTACTTTAGATCTAGTGATTTGTAGGGACCAGTATTTGAATGGAAAACTACTGAGTGGCGATAGCCCAGCCAATAGATTCCGCACACCCCCGACCTAGCTTTTTCTTACCTGTTTGCCGAGATGTGTCGATAATGCCTGTCAGGGCTAGGGGCTCTAAATGACGGGATGGTCATCTCTACCGCTTAAATTCAAAATTTACATTTCTGCAGTTGTAATAACGGCAATTCCCATTTTTTTACTTTCTCTCAAGTACGTTGTCTCCAAACCCGTCGAATACCCCTGGGTGATCCTGACCGCCATAACTCTTGCAACGGTACCTATTTTCGTCCGCGATCCCCACGTTCGTTCTTTGGTTACGATTGGTGATGCATATGTAATAAGCATTTGCATGATGTTCGACACCCAATCAGCAATCGTAGCTAACATACTGTATATCAGCTATCTCACTTTGCTTTTGAGGCGTAGCCATAACACCCCGGTCGATCGAATTATTTTTAACATTGCTACTGCTGCTATTAATGTTCAGCTATATGGTTTTGTTTTTTGGAGACTTCAAAGTATTGACAAGATTTTACTGCCAACATTTGGGCTTGCATTAACCTTCTTTTTGTCAAATTCACTGTTCATCGCTGCAGCGATTTCCCTATCCACTAAAACGAATTTGTTAGAGGTGTGGCGCAAGAACTATGTTTCCTTAGCATTTGATTTCCTCGTTTCAGCCTGTGCTGCCGCGTTCATTGTGTTTTTTACACCTACGTTTTTGCCTGAAGAATATCGATATATCGGCCCTATTCTGGCTGCTCCATTTGTCGGAGTTATTCTAAGAATTAACAAGGTAAATCGAGCGCGTGCACTTCAAGCAGAAGCTCATCTCAGAGAGCAAGAGCAGCTCTATTTAAGAACAGTGGAAACACTTGCGGTTGCAGTGGATGCCAAGGATCAAACCACGTATGGACATATCCGTCGCGTTAGGGCCTATGCATTGGGATTAGCCAAGCTTAAAGGTATAACCGATCCAATTGAGCTAAAAGCCATCGATTTCGGATCGCTTCTTCACGATATAGGCAAACTGGCTATCGATGACTATATCCTCAATAAGCCTGGCCGTCTGAATAAGCAAGAATTCGAAAAGATGAAGTTGCACGCAACTGCAGGTGACGAAATACTGCAAAAAGTGGAATTTCCTTTTCCTGTAGCAAGATTCGTCCGCTGCCATCATGAACGCTGGGATGGGAAAGGATATCCCGCTGGCTTAAGGGGCGAGGAGATTCCTCTCGGGGCGAGAATTCTATCGATTGCCGACGCATTCGATGCCATCCGCTCTTCGCGGCCTTACAAGTCGTCTTTCAGTCTTGATGATTCAGTCGAGTTGCTCCGCACGCAGGCGGGTAGTAGCTATGATCCTATGTTGGTAGAGCTGTTTATTCAAAATATTCATGATTTGGAAGCTGTTGCGAATGAGGCTGGCAAGAACATTTCCGAGCTTTCTTTCAGAAAGTATTTTGAGACTGTTGATAGTGCGATTTCAAGAGCCGATGCTTCGCTAGCTGAGCAGCCACTTCCGGCATCGGCTTCAGACATCCTCATCCGCCTAAATGAGTTCTGCGGCGGAGTAGGTCGATCTCTCGAGCTGGCGGTTTCCTTGCCTTTTATTGCCCGTCGCTTGGCACAGATAGTTCCTTACAATTCATGCGTTTTTTACCTGTATCAGGAGAAAGACGACCTCATTAGAGCAGACTACGCCTTTGGAGATTTTGCGGAATCGTTATTTGGAATTAAAATCAAGCTTGGCCAAAGAATCAGTGGCTATGTTGCAGCCCACGAACGCCCAATGTGTAATGCCGATCCGTCAAGAGAATTCGAGGGCTTGAGCAAAGCGTTTGCCCCATTCAAGGCTGCTTTGGTCGTACCGCTGCTTCATGACGAAGATTGTCTGGGCACTATTTCGCTCTATAATAATAATTCCGATTTCTATACTCCGACTCACCTTACTCTTTTGAAGCGGGTTATGGAACAATTGGCGCCCCTCCTCCGAGAAGTTAGTGGCACAGACACTCTGGATCCAGTAACAGGGTTGCCCCGTATTTCTTACCTGACTGTGGCGGGTACGCAAGCCCTCGCTCATGCGGAGAAATCCGAAGCTCCCCTGTCTCTACTGTATCTCAAAATAAAACACTTCCGTCAGAACGCTGCACTCTATGGCTCCGGCTCGGGGGATTTGATTCTGCGCAAAGTAGCCGACATTCTCCGATCCGAACTGCGTCAAACGGATATCCTGATCCGCTATGGGGAGGATGGATTTATAGCGCTGCTGCCGGGCGTGAGCGGTCCGCAGGCAATTCGGTACCTTAACCGGCTGCTGCAGCTGATCAAAAGCTCGCCTGTCAGCCTGGCCCCCGGAAATACATCCCCTATCAATTGCCATGCGGCGGTTGCTTCCTACCCGAATGACGGATCGAATCCACTCGCATTGCTCGAAGCAGCGCAAAGATCCCTCGCCGATCAGGAGAAGCTTGATAATCCCCAGGTCGCGGCGCCTGAAGGCAATGTTCTCGAATTCCCTCCGAGAATCTGAGCCACAACGGGCTTTGCACAGGTTAATCTGTTGTGACCTCGAGCCACTGCCTCGCCGGGCTAGCGTGAAGATTTTCGGTACGGCCGGAAATCGAGGTAGCAGCCGTTCCGCTTGAGAAACTGGATCATGATGGCGTATTTGCGCTCGGAGATGCCAAGGAGCCGGAAGGCATCTCGATACCTGCCGCACGTCTCTGCGAGTGCCAGGTGTATTATCTGACGCACCTGCCCCGATCCGATTTGACGATCCAGAAATGGCCTCTTTACCACGAGGTCAAATCGCCCGGAGCCATCGCGGATTTTTTTGTACACCTGCCACGCCGCCGGCGCGGGTTCCCACGAAGTCAATCCGCCTTCGCCTTCGCGAACCTGCACCGGGAGATGGCCCACCTCGATGATACTGCCTGGGGTGGAGTAATAGGATCCTTCGACGATGTTTTTCAGTTCGCGCACATTGCCCGGATAGGGGTAGTTCAGCAGAAGTGCGCGCGCCTCCTGGGAAAAACCCTTGGTCCGGCCCCCTTCATTCCTGCCTAATTTCTCAAGAAACCACTCGAGCAGGAGCGGAATGTCCCCCTCCCGTTCGCGGAGCGGCGGCACGCCGATTTCCATGGCGTTCAGCCGGAAATAGAGGTCGTTGCGAAACTTCCCGTTACGAACTTCCGCCCGCAAGTCCTTGTTAGTTGCCGCAATGACCTGAATATTGATTTTGCGGGGCGCAGTTTCTCCAAGCCTCCTCACCTCGCGCTCCTGCAACACTCGCAGAAGCTTGCGCTGTAAGCGCACGGACAGGTTGGAGATCTCATCCAGGAAAATTACTCCGCCGTCAGCGGCCTCCATGAGTCCCGGCCGGTTTTCCAAGGCTCCTGTGAAGGCCCCCTTGCGATATCCGAACAGTTCGCTCTCGACGAGTGAATCGGAGAGCGAACCGCAATCCAGAGGGACAAATCTTCCGCCCGCTCGGCGTCCGGTTCGCTGAAGAGCGCGGGCGACGAGTTCCTTGCCCGTTCCACTCTCGCCACTGATTAGAACATCCAGCGGTGAAGCCGCCGCCAGTGCGATGCGCTCCCGCAGCGACTGCATTACCGAACTCCTGCCAACCAACTCGGGAAAGTCTCCCCTAGCCTGCAGTAAATATTGTTCCAATTCACTTTTCTCGCGCACCAGGTGCCGATGAGCAAGGGCATTATCGATAGCTACCGCCGCGAGATTGCAGAATGAGGCAAAGAGATTAATGGTCGATTCGCTAAGGTTGTCTAATGATACTGGTTGATCGACGTAAAGCATTCCGAGTGTGCGCCCACAAGAAATTAATGGAGCGCAAAAAATAGATCCTATGCAATATTCCCCCATCTTCATTGCCGTTAGGCGCGGATCGGTACGAGCATCAATCGTAATGAACGGACGTCCATTACGAAAAGCTTTGTGAACGATCGCTTTGCTAATTGAGTCCATTAATTCAAAGGAATTTACATCCATATTCTTATTGTATGCAAGCCGCAGGCTTCCAGTTTCATCATCCTTTAATAGAATGACGGCTCGTTTAAATTTAATCGCCTGAGATAGCAGCACTCCCATTGCTTCCATCAGTAGATCCAGGTCACGAATCGAGTTTATTGCGCTGCAGACTCGAAAAATCACACGAAGATGTTCCTCTTCAATATTTCCTACAGGCAACGATTCCGATGCACCTCGAATTGAACTTTCAATACGCTGAACGCATTTTAAGCGAATTTGATACCGTTCAGGATGATTAGAAAATCCAGTCGCGCAATCGGAAGGTAATCCACTGGCCATTTGCGAAAGAAGATCAAGTACCTTGTTGGAATAAACAAGCGCCGTATCAGTGTCGTCGAGTAACTCCGCTACCTCAGCAAGTGATCCGTAAACCTTTAATATCACCTCCTTAGCACCTGAATCCTCTGCCAGATTTAGTGCTTCATGCAGTTCTGAGACCATCTCGAGCAATGAAATCTTGTTATGAAGTCCTTTAGAAATGAGTTGCCACCGATTCAATCTAATGCAAGCAGAGATTAGGTGAGCATATGCTTGGTATTGCAGGCATGACATGTTGGTGGCCAATCTGAGAGAATTTCTGGCATATTTTGCTGCCCATGAGAACTCCTTCTTATCCAATAAAATTCCTGCAAGAATAAGCTGCACGATACATAGTTGATAAGGCCAACGTTTTTTTCTTAACGATTCACTCAAGGACATCAGAAGATGAAGAGCCAATTCAGTATTTCCTTGGAGATGCATAATTTTTGCGTGGAGAATTTCTCCCAGTTCATGCTCATATACTGGCGCCTCAGTTGACTCAAGCTTTTTCATCGCTTTTAGATGAGCCAAGGCACTTTTATACTTTGCCATCTCATAGCACATCCACGCAGACAAATAGTAGACATGTGCTTTTGAATATACTGGAAGATCTATGTTATCCTCTAAGCTCAATTTACTAAGAATAATATTTGCCTCATTATAATCACCTGCGGATAGTTTAATCTCGGCCATAGTGGCTGTAGCGGAGTGGTAAATAACAGGATTCGCCAATTCAGCTCCCAATTTGCAGGCATTATTGGCAATCTCAGAGGCCTCTGCCAACCTCCCCGAACGACACAGACATTCCGCTAGATTGCCTAATGCTTGCGATCGCAATATTGGCGACCGAGTGTGCCTACTTGTATCTACCGCCTTTTTATGATTCTTCTGAGCCAACTCAAATCTACCGAGAGAAGCCTGGCTAATTCCTAGGTGAGAATACGCACTCGGTAATATATGCAACGCTTGCAGGGGTTCAAGAAGTTCTATTGCTTTTTTGGCGGCCTCCATAGCTGCATGCAGGTCGCATGCTATGCGCTGACTTGCAGAAATAAGTGCAAAAATCTGTCCATTTAGAAAGCTCTTTTCACAGGCTGACAATGCTTCTTGTGCTTGATTTAAGAGGGACAGAGATCGCTTCGAATGTGATCTCATCAATGAACAATAGGCAAGTTGCTTAAGGAAAGAGGCTCGCAGTGCGCTCCCTTCCGCCAAACTGCATTTATGCACAAGGCGCAAGCCATGGATTGCTGAATTTCTTAGAGCATGGAGGTCGCCCAAATGCTGGTATGAGGAGGCCAATTGTGCTAGTTTGCGTACTTTTAGGACCAGTTTGCCGTTCAGGGCATTCCTTTCTGAAACATCCGACCTTATGATCTCTACCGCGCGCTTGGGGTTGCCTAGGGCGCAGCAGGTGTCCGCGGCTTCGATGGAGACTTCGCATTGCTGCTCGGCCGAGAGGAACTTTCGATTGTGCAACAGGTAATCGTAGAAGCGCAGTGCCGATTCGTGCGCGAACTCAGACTTGGATTCCCGAGCCGCCCGGAGAGCATAGTGAATCGCTTTCGCGCCGTGTCTCCCTTCCGTCAGGTGCATCGCCAATTCCTGAAGATTCACCTCGCTTCCTTGATGCTTCTCGAGCACTTCGCCGATCCGGCGGTGCATGCGGCGGCGCCTGGCGCCCGGCAGATCGGAGACAATCACCTCGGAAATTAGAGCATGACGAAACTCGAAGAATCCGGCACTCGCCTCAAGGAGGATTTGCCTGGATACCAGTTCCCTGAGCCTCTCATCGAGTTCCATGGATTTCAGCGAGCTCAGCTCCTGGAGCTGCTCCCGTGAGACGGCGCGTCGAAGCAGGGCAAGCCACTGGGTAATCACCGCTGCACCGGGTGACAGGTGCGCCAGCCTTTGCCTGAGAACCACGGCAACGCTCGCGGGCACCTCTACCTTTTCAAACCCGCCGGGAGCAAGATGCCATTTGCCCATCGTCCGCTGCAGCACATCCCGGTCAACAAGATGCTTCAGAATCTCTTCCACAAAGAATGGATTTCCCCCGCTGGAGTTGTGCACCCAGGACCCGATCTCATTTCCCAACAAGGCTTCTCCGGTAATGCTGGCAATCAGTTCTTTAATGACCGGGAGAGAAAGAGGCTCCAATCCCAACACTTCCGCACGGAGTTGGCGGACCGATATGTCCATCAGCCTTCCCAGATGCCCCTGATCGCCTTCTCCCGGACTCAGGCTCACACACAACAAAATGGGGTGGGCCAGAATATCCGAAGTCAGATAATCAAGAACCGTAACCGTAGCTTCATCAGCCCAATGGAAATCGTGCAGCAACAGCAGCGTCGTGCGGTCGGCGAGGAGTTTCACAACCTCCCGGGTCACCTGATCCCGGAAAAGACCAGCCGCCGGTCCGGGCGACAATTCAACATGAGCCGGATCTGAGAGTTGCGCAAAATCCTCAAATCGGAAACTTGGGCTTTCCTCGGCTGCAGCAGGCCGCCCCGGGTGCAGGAGATCCGCGCGATCCAGGATACGCCGATAGGGCCCGTAGGACCGGTCCTCGCGCGCCAGACAGGAGGCTTCCACGACTCTCCAGCCTTCTAGCAAAGCCCATGTCCGCAGTTCCTCCAGGCACCGCGATTTTCCAGAGCCGCTTTCCCCCACCAGAAACACCGTCCATCCGCGGCCCTGCGTTGAGACACGAGCTGCGCGCTCCTGCAAGAATGCCAGCTCTTTTTCCCGACCGACAAAGCGTCCCATGGAAAAGTACGTTTCTACCGGGCCCGGAAGCGTGCCCGAATAATCCCTTCCGCTGGCAGCACTCAGCAAGCGGATTACATCTTCAGCCGAGGACGGTCGTTTTTCCGGATCCTTTTCCAGCAAGCCGAGTAAAACCTGCGCGAGGCCGCCGCCGCCATCCAGGCGCTCCACCGGCCGCATGTCCGCTCTTCCCTGCAGCTGTTTCTGGATCAGAAACCCATCGTCATCGTCATCGAAAGGGAGGCGATGCGTGAGCAGCTGATAGGCGAGAATACCTAGGGAGTACAGATCCGACCTGGGATTCCTCGCATGCCCCAAGATAACCTCAGGTGCAGTGTACGCAAGGTTGGCGACATCGCGCCTGCCCCTCCGGGCGAAACGATCCAGCCCGAAATCCAGAAGCTTCGGCTCAAGCTCCTTCCCTTCACTGTCGGCCAAAACCACGTTGGATGGCTTCAAGTGGGAGTGAACGACATCCCGGGAGTGCAGATATTGAAGCACGCGACAGATCTTTACGAGGTGGCAGAGGATCTGCTCGACGCTCCAGCCGCAGGATCCCTGAAGCACATCCGGCCCCTCCACATACTGCCGCACCAGGTAAGGAGTCGAGCCCCGGTCGATGGCGCCGAAATCCAGAAGCTGTGCGAGGTGCGGGTGCTTGAACCGGATTAGAGACGAAAGTTCCTGCCGCAGGCCGGCGACTCCCCCCGAGCCGGCCCAGGCCGTCAGCGTCCTTAATACGACAAGGGCTCCTCCCTCCATTAGATCCCGGCACAGATAGGCGCTCCCCAACGCACCCTGCCCCAACACACGCTCCACATGATACCGGTCGCCAACTGTTGCTCCGGACTTCAGACCTGCTGCTGCCATTGACGCCTCCCTTTGTGAGAGATCGTTGCGTCCTGCAATGGGGTGCGGATACACCCGTGGCAAAGATAAGCCTCGCATCTTCTACCATCGCCCAGATCAGATAGGGCTCCTGGCCGGCGGAATAGGAAATCCGGGAGACTTGACGGGATTGTAAGCCAAGAGCGGCAGATCCCGATCAAGATTCGTACCAGGCTAAATCGCCGGCTCGGAAATGTCGATACTTACTCTGCAGAAGAAACGCCGGCCACGCAGAATCGGGGCCGGCCGATAATGGCCTGCGAAGGTCAGGCCTGTTGAGCGGCAATATGCGGGAGATTCGGTGATATGATTCCATGGGAGTGCGCACGATAACGTTCGCCGAATCTATCGGTTCGCGGAGCCCGCTCGCAACCCAGCAAATCCTTGACACCGGGGTCGAATTCCTCGAAACTGCGCCTATGGTCTTACCATCGAGATTACTCGCATTTTCAGCCACCGTCATGCTGGCTTGCACGCTGGTACTCTGTCCAGCACAAGCCCAGAAGCAGGAGCCCGTTCAATATCTGGTTATCCCTGAATTGAGCGGAATCCGCGGCGGCAACCTGGTCGCCTCCATCAACGCCGATCCGGCTACATTCAACCGCTTGTTCGCCAGCGGCATGGCCAATGCGCTGGTCGCAGATCAGTTGGCGGCGGACCTGGTTCATATCAACCGGAGCACCCATGAACTCGAGCCGTCCCTGGCGACGAGGTGGGATGTTGCCAAGGACGGCCACACCTACACGGTCCATCTGCGCCGCGGTGTGTGTTTCTCGGATGGCAGCCCCTTCACTGGCGAGGATGTCGTTTTCACTCTGAATGCTCTGGCAGATCCGCGAATCGAATCCACCCTCGCAGATCAACTGCGCGTCGATGACAAGTTCCCTTCCATCTCGCTGGTCGATGCCTACACCGTGAGGATCACCTTGCCGCGGCCGGTGGGCACCGGGCTGCGCGCGTTCGACTCCATCCCGATCCTCCCCAGGAATAAGCTGCTGAAATCCTATCAGGACGGCACTCTCGCTTCCGCCTGGGGCCCCACGGTGTTTCCCAAGGATATCGTCGGGCTGGGGCCGTTCCGCTTGAAGGAATATCAGCGCGGCGTCCAGGTAGTGTTCGAACGGAATCCGTTTTTCTGGAAGCAGGACAAGGCCGGGAGGACTCTTCCCTATCTCGACACGCTGACTTTTCTGGTCATCCAGGACCGCAACTCTGAGGCCCTGCGATTTGAAGCAGGCGAGATCGACCTGCTCGGCTCGATAAGCCCCGAGCACTATGCTCGGTTGCGGCGATCTGGCCGGGCGAAGGACTTCACCTTGCGAGATCTCGGCCCGGGGCTCCGCATGGACTTCCTGTGGTTCAACTTAAATCCGGGCAAGAATTCAGCCGGAATTCCCTTTGTCGATCCGGAAAAACGCGCCATCTTCGAACAGGCCTCCTTCCGGAAGGCGGTATCCGGAGGGCTGGACCGCAATGGGGTGGTCCGATCGGTCTATTTGGGCCTCGCCACGCCGCAATACGGGCCGGTCAGTTCCGGGAACAAGATCTGGTGTCACCCGGGCCTGCGCCCACCAACCTTCGACCTCAAACAGGCGCGCGCCCTGCTCGCTCGTGCGGGACTGCAGGAGACCGGCAGCAATGGTATCCTGCAATTCGGCGCAGCACGGCGGCCCTTTGAATTTGTTCTCCTCACAGCACGAGGAGATGCCGCAAGGGAAAGGACGGCGGAGATCATCAGGCAGAATCTCGGGCAGGCGGGCTTGCGTGTCAGCATCCAGCTCCTTCTTCCCAACGAGCTCATCTCCCGAATTTTGAAATCCTTCGATTATGAGGCGATACTCTTCGGTCCCACGCCCACTGACATCGTTCCGGACCTGCAGGCTGACCTCTGGTACAGCAGCGGTGCATCGCACTTCTGGTATCCGAGTCAGAGCAAGCCGGGTACCGCCTGGGAATCGGAGGTGGATGCTCTCACGACACGGCTGGTACAAACTTTGGATCCTGCAGTGCGCATGAAGGCCTTCGCGCAAATGCAGGAGATCTGGGCAAAACAAATGCCGGCGATTCCGACTGTGGCGCCCAATATCCTGTCCGGCTGGGAAAATACCGTGGGGAATATCCATCCCTCGATCCTGGTTCCCTACCTCCTTTGGAATACCGCGGAGCTGACCAAGCGCGCGCGGTAGCGGGACAAACAACTTGAGGATTCTTGCCGCCATCCTGAAACGCGTGCTGCAGTTGGCGGCTCTTTCGCTGCTCGTGACCCTGGCGACGTTCCTCCTCTCGTCCATGATCCCGGGTGACTTTTTCTCGGCCCAGGAATTGAATCCCGCTTCGCGCCAGGAGACGATCGATCAGATGCGTCACCGCCGCGGCCTCGACCAGCCGATCCTGGTGCAATACCTGCGCTGGCTGAGCCGGTGCACGCGCCTCGATTTCGGCAGTTCGGACTTTTTTGGCAGGCCCGTGCGCGGCGTTGTGCTGGACGCCCTTGCAAAGACCTTGTGGATGGCGATTCCGGCATTTGGGTTCGGTCTTGCAGGAGGAATAATCCTCGGGACGATCCACGCGGTCTTCCGAAATAAACTTCCGGGTCAGGTGATCGATCTTCTCTCTGCCATCATGCTCTCGCTGCCGACATTGGTCCTCGGACTCGGAGCGCTGCTGCTGGCCGCGCACACCCACTGGTTTCCCCTGGGCAGCATGTCCTCAGCGAGCATGCAAAGCCCGCCATTCCTGACATGGCTTTTCGACAGGATCCGGCACCTGGTGCTGCCGGTAAGCTGCCTGACTCTGCCCATCCTTGCTTACATCGAAAAAATCCAGTGCGCGGCAACCCAGGACTGCCTTGACGAACCCTACCTTCGCGCTGCGCGTGCGCGCGGCCTGAGACGGCACCGGATTTTTTTTCAATACCTGCTCCGGCCATCGCTGAATCCGGTCGTCTCCACCTCGGGGCCCCTGCTCGGCAGCATACTTAGCGGGAGCCTCGTCCTGGAAGTCATCTTCGACTGGCCGGGTTTGGGACAAGTGACCTATAACGCGCTCTTCAACCGCGATACTGCCCTGGTAGTCGGTTGCGTCGTCGGCAGCACGATCCTGCTTGTGGCCGGAAACCTGGCTGCCGACCTCCTGCTGCTGGTCTTGGATCCGCGGGCCCGCAGCCAGGGAGGCACGACATGAGCAGCACGACGGCAATGATCCGGCTGGCGCGCCTCCTGGCCATTCCGCTCCTGCTTGTGGCTCTCTGTCACGATTTTCTGTCCCCCAGCCAGCCCGACCTGCAGGATCTGTATCAAAACTATGCCCCTCCCAGCCGCATTCACTTCCGGGACTCCCAGGGTATCTATCATTGGCGGCCGTTTGTATATCGCATGGAGTTGATCGACCTGCTGCAAGGGACGTATCGCGAGCAAAGAGAGCAGCCACATCCGCTTCACTTCCTCTGTAACGGATATCCTTACAAGTTACTCGGATTCATCCCTTCTTCCACCCACTTGGTTGGCACCGCCACACCCGGCGTATTCCACCCTTGGGGGACGGACGATCTGGGGAGGGACGTGCTCGCGCGCACGCTCGCCGGGGCGCGCAGCACCCTGATGGTCGTGTTTCTCGGCATGACAATGTATTGCCTTTTAGGAGTGACAATCGGGGCGCTGGCAGGAATGGCGGGAGGGTGGACGGACGTTGTCCTGATGAGGTTCTCCGAGTTCGTGCTCGCACTGCCGGCTCTCTATCTGGTGCTGGCCGTACGGGCGCAACTCCCTGCCCAAATGCCTTTCTGGCAAACCGCGGTGCTTACCGCCGCGACCATTGCGTCCGTTACCTGGCCGCCAATGGCCAGAGGAATTCGCGGACTAATCCTGCAGATTCAGAATGCCGGCTACGCAGAAGCGGCGCGAGCTTTGGGAGCCTCACCATGGCGCGTATTCCGCCGTCACATGTTTCCCGCATTGGCGCCCTTTGCCTTGGCACAAGCCGCAGTGGCAGCACCCATCTTCATTCTGGGAGAGGTCATCCTCTCATTCTTGAATGTCGGATTTCAGGACTCGGCCGTCTCCTGGGGAGCGATGTTGCGCAACCTGAGGGATCCGAGAGTACTGACAGATTTCTGGTGGAATTTGTCGCCGCTCGGATTTGTATTCGCTACGCTGTTCTGCTTGAACAACCTGGGAAGACAGTTGAGAAGAAGAGATCCTGCCCAGCTCGCATGAAGAGCGAGCCGCTCCGCGACCCGCAGGCTTCTTTTAACAGTCGATCGCCTCGCACCTGCATGAGGCGCATACATCGGTTGCAGATGTGCCGGCGCAGGCCTGTCTGTTGAGGATCAGGGTAGAATAGGTCGCGGCCCTGCGGGTGCAGTACTGCACCCGCAGGGGCAGAAATTGTAGCTTCTCATGAACCGCCGGCAATTGCGCGGCCTTTCCCGGCGGCTCGCGCCGCTCGCCAGAGACGCATCCGTCAATGCCCGCCGGTCTTGAGGAGGGCCTCCTTTGCCATCGGCCCTCTCAACACGGATGATCTGCGCTACTTCTTCGGCGGAATCACCGCATCCTTGAAGGCTTTCGCCACGCGAAACTTGACCACGGTCTTTGCCGCAATCTTTATGGCAGCGCCGGTCTGCGGGTTCCGTCCCGTCCGCGCCTTGCGGTGCGCCTTCACCGCCTTGCCGATTCCGGGAAACACGAACTGGCCTTTTTTTGTTTCCGCAATGGCAGCGCTCACGATCGAATCCAAAACTGCGCCGGCCGCCGCTTTCGTCATTCCGTTTTTCTCGGCGATCAGTGAAATGAACTGACTCTTCGTCATCAATTTTCCAGCCATACCTACCTCCTCTTACCTGTTTCTTTCTGAATTAGCTCACATGTACGTTCAAACGAAGACCATCCCATTTTGCGGATATTCTCAGAAAAAGCAATCCCCAATTTCGCATTTCACCGCCTTTTCCGCAATTCATCGGCCCGAGATGCGATCCGCGCCGCACACCGAGCCCGGTTCTGTCACCGCGGGCAATGCCCGCGCCGCAGGCCGCGCGCTAGGCAATGCATCACCGCGCACGCAGAAGCGAGCGCTACCTGCGCGGCTGATAGTAGGGATTACGGCCCGCGGCGTGATCGGTGGTGTCGAGAACCTCCCCTACTTCCGGGATCTTCTCACGGATCGACTTTTCGATGCCCTGCTTCAAGGTCACATCGGCGGCGCCGCAGCCCTGGCAGCCGCCGCCCAGTCGCAGGTACACCGAGTTCTTCCTGACATCGATCAATTCCACCCAGCCGCCATGCATGCCGAGGGCAGGATTGATTTCACGTTCGAGCAGACCTTGAACCTTCGTGCGAATGTCGGCTTCCGAAGGCATGTTACGCACGAACTCTTCGCTGACCGGCAGCTCACCGGAGCGCATGTGCGCACGGATTTGCGCGCCGATCTGTTTGCCGATCGTGGGCCACGGATCGAATCCCGACTTGGTGATCGTAATCTGGTTCTCAGCGATCAGAACGTTCTGCACCACGGGCACTTCAAAAATTGTTGCTGCCAGCGGAGAAAGCTTTGCCGCCTCCTTGTTGGCAAAATACGCTGATCCACCGGGGTAGACCGGCCGGTCGACGGTGAATTTGCAGACCGCCGGATTGACCGTCGGTTCGCCGATAATGCCTATTTCATTGTCCACAGCTTTCTCCTCTGTTCCGGTTGCGTTTGAAATTACCTGACAAAAAATCCAAAGTCAATCAGCATACATCGAGAATGATAGTACGCAAGCATCCTGCGCGGGACGGCGGGCAAGACGCTGGTGTCAATTGGCTCGACAACCGCCCCCCGGACTGATTAGAGTAGTGTCCTTTACAACCTGAGCACGGATGTGCCGGTGATTTCAGCTGAGGAGAACCTCATGAATCTGCCGAGATTTCCTTTATGCCTTTTCCTGGCCGCTCTACTTCTATCTGCAACGTCCGCCAGGCCACGGAGTGCCTCCCACGCACCCTCTGCCGCCCGCTTTCAATTGATGCCCGTTCCTGCCGCGATGGTTCCGGCCGATGGCAAACTTGTGATCGACGGCTCCCTCCGCGTTGCGCTTACCGGCTACACGGAGCCTCGCCTGACGCACGCAGCAGCCCGCTTCCTGCTGCGCTTGCAGGGGCGCACCGGCATTCCGCTGGCAGCCGAACCATCCAAAGCTCCCGAGACGTCCCGGATCGTGATCCGCTGCGGGGGCCCCGGGGAGAAAGTCCAGTCCGTGCGTGCCGACGAGTCGTACAACCTCGTGGTGACTCCGGAGCAGGTACTCCTGGAGGCACCCTCCCCGTTGGGGGTCATGCACGGCCTGGAGACGCTGCTGCAGCTCGTCGCCCTGGATACGGAATCCTTTCATTTTCCCGCCGTGAGCATTCAGGACCGCCCGCGGTTCCCCTGGCGGGGACTGCTGATCGATGTGGCGCGCCATTGGCAACCGGTCGAAGTTATCCTGCGCAATCTCGATGCCATGGCCGCCTTCAAGATGAACGTATTCCATTGGCATCTGTCGGAGGACCAGGGATTTCGCATGGAATCCAAGCGCTTCCCCAAGCTCCATGGACGCGGCTCCGACGGTCTCTACTACACGCAGGCGCAGGTTCGCGAGGTGGTGGCCTATGCGCGCGAACGCGGTATCCGCGTCATTCCCGAGTTTGATATGCCCGGGCACACCGCTTCGTGGTTCGCTGGCTACCCCGAGCTTGCCAGTGCGCCCGGACCCTATGCCATCGAGCGCGGTTGGGGCGTGTTCGATCCCTGCATGGATCCCACTCGCGAGCAACTCTACACATTCCTGGATGCCTTTCTGGCGGAAATAACCCCGCTGTTTCCTGATGCGTACTGGCACATCGGCGGCGATGAGGTGAATGGCAGGCAATGGAACAGCAATTCCCGGATTGCCGCCTTCAAAAAGAGCCACGGCATGAAGAGCAACGAAGACCTGCAGGCATACTTCAACAAACGCCTGATCGCACTGCTCACCAGGCACGGGAAGAGAGCGGTAGGCTGGGATGAAATTCTTCACCCCGATCTTCCCAAGAGCGCCGTCATCCAGTCATGGCGCGGCCAGGCAGCTCTCGCCCAGAGCGCACAACAAGGCTACTCAGGGATCCTTTCCTGGGGATATTACATCGACCACCTGCGCAGCGCGGCGTTCCACTATCAGGTGGACCCGATGGGTCAACAGGCGGCATCGCTAACCCCCGGGCAGAAGGCCATGCTGCTGGGCGGCGAAGCCTGCATGTGGGGAGAGTACATCACATACGAAAACATCGATTCGCGTATATGGCCGCGAACCGCGGCCATTGCGGAGCGTCTGTGGTCCCCCCCGGAAATAAAGGATGTCGAGGACATGTACCTCCGCCTTGCCTGCAGGAGCCGTGATCTCGAATCCCTGGGCCTGACACACAACTCCAGCTATCCGCGAATGCTCATGCGCATGACTGGAGATCTACCCTGGGAGCCGTTGAAAACACTCGGGAATATCGTGGAATCGCTGAAACAGCTCGCGCGGGCCCGGGCTCGTTCGTACACCAGCCTCACCCCTATGAACCGGCTCACAGACGCCGTGCCGCCGGAAAGCGATCTGGCGCGGGATTTCAACCGGCGCGTCGACCAGGCGCTGGCGAATCCGGCAGGGCTACGGGCTCAGTCGGCGGAGCTGCGCCGCTGGCTGATGGTGTGGCGCGAGAACCACTCCCTCTTGCAGCCCCTCCTGCAGCAATCCTGCCTGCTTCGCGAGCTGGAGCTGGTGTCGGAAAACGTGATGGCTTTGGCCGCAGCCGGCCTGCAGGCGCTGGAGCATCTCGAGTCCGGCCGGAAGCCGTCCGAATCGTGGAGTCGCGACCAGGCCTCACTCCTGCAGCGGGTCGATCCGACGCAGGCAGAAACGCAGAGGCGGATTCAGCCGCCGCCGGCAGAGCTGCTGATCATGATCATCCCCGGCGTACGCAAATTGATCGCGGCTGCGAACCAAATCCAATAGGAGACGAAAGGCTCGGAATAACTCCACACAGGATCGCCCGGGGAGTGGCGTTGCGCGGGATTGCGGGCAGGACCCCTAATAGCTCTTCTTCCCCAGAGGGAAGTGCAACATTCGATGTGCCGCCGTTGGCGAGGGGGGCGGCTCGAAAGTAGTCGTTACGTCCGTCCCCTCAAAATCCAGTTTCGCGATCTGATCCCAAGGGATATTGTGCGCTACATCATCTCCGTGCACCACCAGACACTCGAAATTTACCAGGTCGAGCAGGTCTGTGGGTCTGATGATTACCAGCTGTTCACCCACCGTGAGGTAAATGGTTGTTTTGGCCGCATAGCGCCCCGGGCAATTCTCCACTGGAGTGAGGTCGGATCCCTTGATGATCTGTAAGATCAGATCCTGTCTCTTGGAATTGAACATCGCTTCCCTCGCATTACTCACCCAATGCCCATTCCGCACGGGCGCCACCTGCTGTAAGCCTGCACCACCCTGAACGGCAACACCGAGCCCTAATACAATTCTCGTACCAATTCGAAGAATTTTCCGTACCAGCACGCGAGGGGGTTTACGTGCCGCGTGAGCCTCAACTCCGCTCACTGGTCTGATCGTAGCATCAATTCGCTTTTACTATAGCACAACCGGAGGCGACTCAAGTACATATTTCTGCGGGCCGGACAGGCCGGGGGTCACCGCCGCAGCATCGAAGGACTCGGCGACACGATTCATCAGAACGCCACCCATGACACCTTCTTGAGCAGCTCGAGATATGCAACGACGCCGGCCAGCGAAACTTCCTCATCTAATTCCCCGGCACCGGCGTTGCGGATTTCTGCGATCGAGCGTTTGCCGTCGACGTAATTGAGCACGGCGGCAGCCTGCTGCGTTGTCATACCCATCGACTTCAGGGCATCGGGATGCTCTTTCAAGTGTCGGCTGTACGCTTCATTGGCGGTGAGTTGGAATTCCCTCCCCTGGACCGAGGATGCTATCACAGGCCGTATGGCTTGATATTTCCTCTCAACCGCACCGGCTGAAGGCTCCTCCGGCGCCTGACCGCCCAGCTGTGCAGCCTTGAGCCGGGCATAGCCCATCACTTGGCTGCGAAGCGCGGCCCGATAGAGAAGCCACTGCTGAATCCGGTCGGCCACCGCGGCCTTGGCAACGGCTGAACCGGTATACATATCTTCGATGGACCGGAGTGCTCCGATCTCCCGCTGCGCGCCATAATCAACCAAATTCAAGGCACGGCCCAATTCGGTCGCCAGGTTCTTTGCCTCGGTTTTTTCCATGTGCGCCAGAGCGCGGGGAATCTCCCGTTCCGCGATCCGGCCGTAGCCGAAATCCGAGGCGGCATCCACAAGCCCGGGAACCACCTCGTCGGTGCAATTTGCCGCCGCCCAAGCTACGGCCGCACCGATAAAGGCAACCCGCTTCATTTCGGTCGGGTCGCCTTTATCCGGAGTGTCCGCATCGGTGTGGTACCACTGGTCCGGCCAGACGAAGAACTCGATGCCGGGAACCGCCACCGAAGGGTTGTTGAAGCAGATGTGATCGCTGCCGCCGGTCGCCCGATGAATGAAAAACCGAAAGGCATCTGTAGACCCGCTCTTTTCAACCATGGGGATCGGGAAATGCTGTCCCCTGGGCCTGCCGCGCGGAGCATCCGGCAAGTACACGATATCATTGGTGCGCCAGACGTAATTCAGTATTGACTTCGCCAGGCCGTCGAGATAGCTGGGTAGATGCCCGGGACACTCGCTCATGGTAAACAGCGAATTGTTCTTGCGCAGCCCTTCGCCGACCATATCCATGTTTATGTTGATGCTCGCCCTGTCGGCAAATCCTGCGTGCTGCTTGATGAATTCATAGGTCCCCGAGATTTCGTTGGGCCAGAGAAAATGCAGCGTTCGCCGCGGCCTCGGCAATTGGCCGCCGGCGATCAAGCCCGTCAATGCGCGGAGGATCTCCAGTTGCACGACGCAACCGCTCATGTCGTCATTGGCGCCCCTCTTGGTATAGCCTTCGAAGAGATGCGCAGTAAAGACCACTCCTTTGCCTTCCGGCTCCGTCCCGGGAATCCAGCTGTAGACCGCTTCAAACCTGTTGGGATACCTATCAATCCGTGTCATGGCACGAACCACGACTTTCTGACCTGCTGCCAGATCTTCGAGCAGCTCCGTCCACTGACGCCAGGAGACCGTCATGCCCAGCTTGAGATTCGGATTCCCGGCATATTGTCCCGAAGAGTAGATGACCTGGTTGGGGTCCAGATAGCGGTCCTGTGAATTGAAGGAAATCACCCCTTGAATCCCGGCAATATCAAGGGCCTTTGCCGTATCCCCGCGCGCGTGCGACCACATTAATGCCAGCTTGCCGCGATACTTTTCCTGCGGCCCGGCCTCGATCATCCGCTTGACTTCATCCTGGCTCAACGGCGCAATGTAGACCAGTTCGCCCGTAATGTCCGCGGTAACGGATCCTTGCGCAATCAGTGCGGCATCGGCGCCGAGCCGGGCCACCAGACGGCGCTCGGGTTCGATTACCCAGAATTCGCCTGCATGCGCATAATCGAAGGTCCCGTTTGCCGGGTGTCGTTCCAGCCGCGTTGTTACGATCCCGTAGCTCCGGACGAGATCATAGATCTGCTGGGACTCATAGAAGGTTCCGGAAAACTCCTTCGTGTCCCTCAACCAAGGCGCGCCAGCCAGCTTCACCTGATTGTTGAAGGCCATCTGTCCTGAGACTTCGTTGGCAAGCAGAGTGAGGATACCGGCCGGCAGCGGTGTCTTCAGGGCCGGCGGCACCCTGGCGGGAGATTGAGTGAAGGCAGGAGTGGAAATACCAGGAAGCGCAAGAAGCAGGATTACCAGGCTAATGACACTTGCAGAGAATCTCACGGTTCACCTCGCTAATGCTTTTTTTCGAAAGTTGAGACCAAAATAGTGCGGCAACCCGAAAACGGATTAACAGCCTCTTCGACCTTGCCGGCGCATCGAGGCTACCGATCTCAGTTGCGAAACCAGCTGGTTACGGTCGCGAAGTTCGCTCTCAGGGCACGGGCTAAAGCCCTTAAGCGCTAAGATAAGTTCCAATACTTGGACCTCGA
>CAYGWQ010000072.1:0-19798 GCA_964353465.1 uncultured Acidobacteriota bacterium
GCCCATTTCACTATGCAATATCAAGTCCTGGCTCGCAAGTGGCGCCCTCAGAACTTCCATGATCTGGTAGGGCAGGACCATGTTTCACGCACGCTTCTCAATGCACTCCAGAGCGGCCGGGTCGCACATGCCTTTCTTTTCTCCGGGCCGCGAGGCAGCGGCAAAACCACTACGGCACGTATTCTGGCAAAGGCGCTGAATTGCCACGAGGGCAAGTCGGGGGAACCGTGTGGCAAGTGTGTGGCCTGCGTCGAGATTGCCGCAGGCAATTGCATGGACGTTCTCGAGATCGATGCCGCATCCAACACGGGTGTCGACAATGTCCGCGACCTGATCGAAGAGCTCCAATATCGCCCGGCCCGTGACCGCAACAAGATCTACATCATTGATGAAGTCCACATGCTGAGCACGGCCGCATTCAATGCGCTGCTTAAAACCCTCGAGGAGCCGCCGCCCCATGTCGTGTTCATCCTGGCGACTACGGAGTACCACAAGATACCGGCGACCATCCTCTCACGATGCCAGCAATACACCTTCAAGCTGATCCGGTATCCTTTGATCCTGGAACGCCTTCGCTGGATCGCGCAGCAGGAGAACATCCAGATCAGCACCGCCGCGCTGGAGCAGATTGTGTTCTCCAGCGGCGGGAGCATGCGCGATGCCATGTCGGCCCTGGATCAGGTGATCGCCTTCAGCGGCCAGACCGTGAAGGATGAGGATACTGCCATGCTCCTCGGCCTGGTCGAGCCTGCCGTGCTCGAGAGCACCGTGCGTGCCATCGCAGCCAATGACGCGGATAAGATCTTCAGCATTATGGCTGACCTGTCCGCCGCCGGGCAGGATCTGCAGAGCTTCTGCCGGCGCCTGCTCGGCCAATTCCGTGATCTGATGGTGCTGAAAGCAGGGGTATCGGATGTCTCCGTACTGGGCATCCCGGAGAGCATACTGCCGGCTCTGAAGTCGCAGGCTGGCCTGTTTTCCCGGGAGGACCTGCTGCGCCTGTTCGACTTTCTTCTCAGGGTCGAGGCGGATCTGAAGCACGCGACGCAAACCCGATTCCAACTGGAAATGGGGCTCGTCGAGCTCGCCCAGATACCGAGGATGCGTCCTCTGGAGGATCTGATCGCCGACTTCACGCGTCTTGTCGAAGGAGGATCTCCTCAAGGGGCCGCGACTGCACGCCCGGCAGTGCCGGCCCCTCCGGGGAATCGTTCCGCAGGAGCGAAATGTGAGGCGCCGCTACCGGCCCAGGAACCGAACCGGAAAGCAGCTCCCCCCATCTTGAATGCTGCCCACGCGACTGCCGCGCCTTCCGCGCCTGCGGCCCCCGTTGCCCATCCCGGCACGAATCCGGAGGGCGGCAAACGCCTCCTGCTGGAACAAATTGCGGCCGCTGTCCCCAAGGAATCGCTCGAACCGCTCCTTCATTCGCTGGCCGGCGCCAGCCTGCACGAGGACCAGGTCATTCTGGACCTGGGGCAGTCGCTCAACGACTTCCTGCGCCGGCAGCTGCGCGATAACCTGGCAATGATCTCAGAAGCAGCCTCCAGCGTAGTCGGCCGTCCCGTTCAGGTTCAGATCGAAGACCTGGTGCCGGATGCGCCTAAACCTCAACGTGCCGCGGATGCAGCCAGGCAGCTTGCCGAAGTAGACGTGCTGGAGTTAGCCAGGAGAGAACCGGTCGTCCAATCCTTCCTCGATGCCTTTCCCGGTCCGGTTAAAGCTGAGAAGATAAAGCCGTGAACGATTACGCGGAACCCATAGCCAGGCTGATCGACGAGCTGCGCAGGATGCCCGGCATTGGCCAGAAGACGGCGCAACGCCTGGCCTACAGTTTGCTGCGCCGGCCGCGCGAAGACGCGGAACGGCTGAGCCGCGCCATCCTGGATGTGAAGGAGAAAATCCGCTCCTGCTCTCGTTGCAACAATTTTTCGGACCGGGATCCCTGCGGCTATTGCACCAGCCCCGACCGCACGCCGGAGATCATCTGTGTAGTCGAAGAACCCAACGATATTCTACCGATCGAAAAGACCCGTGAGTATCATGGCCAATATCATGTCCTGCACGGGGCGCTCTCGCCGATCAACGGTATCGGACCCGAAGACCTCAAGCTGAAGAACCTGCTCACCAGGCTGCAGGAAGGGAACGTGAAGGAGATTATCGTGGCAACCAATCCCAATGTCGAAGGGGAGGCTACTGCCATCTATCTGGCGAAGCTGCTCAAACCGATCGGAGTTCAAGTCAGCCGCATCGCCCTGGGCCTGCCCGTGGGAAGCGATCTGGAATTCGCCGATGAAGTGACCATGAGCAAAGCCCTCGAAGGCCGACACCCTATCTAGAAAAAGGGGACATTCCGCTTTTCCCGTTCTCCCGAAGCCATTTGGCAAGAACGACAGGAAAAGCGGAATGTCCCCTTTTTCTAAGTGGGTCCTTCAATCCAGATCTCGCCGTCTTCGTAGAATTCTTTCTTCCAGATCGGCACGACCTTCTTGATGGCATCGATGGCATAGCGGCAGGCATCGAAAGCCGCCGCTCGATGAGCGGAGACGACCACGATGGCGACACTGCACTCGCCGGGATCCAGGTGCCCCAACCGGTGCACGATCGCGATGTCGCGAATCGGGAACTCCTTCCTGGCATGAGCACCGATTTCCTCGAGCTTTTGGAGGGCCATCGATTCATAAGCGTGATATTCGAGATAACGCACGCGCTTCCCGCGCGCATGGTTACGCACAATCCCCTCGAAGATCACTACCGCACCGTCTTCAGGACAGACGAGAGCACCTCGCAGGGAAACCGCATCAATCGGATCGTTGACCAGGCGGAACATGCTACCCACCGCTTACAGGAGGAAAGAAAGCGACCTCATCCCCGTCGTGAACCGGAGAATCCGGACGGGCAAACTCGGAATTGACAGCACAGAGAATCGAGGCGCGGCGAGCTTCCAGCCTGGGAAATTCCTGCGCCAGGCGCGTATAGATGGAAGCGACGTCAGCGTGAGCCGATGCATCCAGTGCCATTTCACGCTTGCCGGTTACATCGGCGATGGCGGCGAAGAACAGGACTCGGATGCTCATCAGTACTGGCTTACAAACAACGAGCAGATCTCGTCGATGGTTTGGCGGACCCGCGTCATGGAAGCACGTATGTTATTGGCGAAAATGCTGAATATCAGGCTGCGGCCCGACCTCGTAGTCATATAGCCCGACAGTGTGGCCACGCCTCCGAGAGTTCCTGTCTTGGCGTGAATCACACCCTTGGTCGGGCTGGCAACGAGCCGATGTTTCAGCGTGCCATCCGTGCCGCTGACGGCGAGCGTGTTGAGGAATAAATCGAAATAGGGGCGCGTCGAGAGGAACAACAACAGAGAGGTTTGGAACCGGGGAGTGACAAGGTTCTCGCGCGATAGGCCGCTGCCGTCATTGAGCCTGATCCGGTCGTCGACGCGAATGCCGGCTTCTTCAAGGAAGCTCCTCACCACCCGGAGACCGGCCTCATCGGTCCCGGCGCCCCCGAACTCGGCTCCCAGCACCCGGAGCAGCATTTCTGCATGGAGATTCAGACTGCGCTTGTTGATGATCTCCAGCGCCCGGATAAGAGGCGGGGATTGATGTTCCGCGAGCAGCAACCAATGGCGCTGCACCCCCGGCGCCATGTCCCCTGGCTGATTGACGAAAACGGAGCCATCCACCTGGATGCCATGCCGGCGCAATTCTTCCTTGAACAGGGTAGCGGTTGCCTCAGCAGGATGCTCCAGCAGGACTTCCTGGCTATAGTTCTGGCCCGCCGGGAGAGAGCCCGAAACGACCAGTCGATTCGTGCCGGGGATCACCCGTGCACCCAGAGTGCGCCGCGAGCGCGAGCTTCCCGTAACGCCGAGATTGCGGACCTGGAAGTAAGAGGTCTGGGGTTCCAGGCTTACCTGCACGAGCCGGTTTGCCTTGGTCGGCCGGGCATGCACCCAAATAACGTTGTTGTTGATGCTGAGCGCATTCACAGGCGCACCGTACACCGACTTGAGGTCCTGCGCCGTCCACCCCTTTCCGTGCTCGGTGAACTCGAAGTAGCTGTCGTCCCCGATCACGTTGCCGCGGATTTGCCGGATGCCCAGCGCCCTGAGTTTTTCAGCCAGTTCCTGCAATGCCGGCTTTTCCAGGAGGTCCCCGTTGGGATCCGCAAGGTTGGGATCCCCGCGGCCTACCAGGATCACGTCACCGGCAATCGTCCCATCAGGCAGAAGGGTACCGTCCGTGTAAACGCCGGTACGGAAACGGAAATCGGGACCGAGCTTTTCCAGGGCGGTCGCCGTGGTGACAACCTTGAGCACCGAAGCGGGGAGGAAGGTCTTATCGGGATTGACTGAGAGAACGACCTTTTGGTTGATGGGATCAATGATCTCGATGCCCCACTGAGCGGAACGTACTCCCGGGCGCTTCAGATATTGGGCAATCTTGGTCTGAATAGTCTCGAGAGTTCCGGCCTGGACGGGGAAAAAGAAGGCTGAAATCAGGAAGACGGCCAAAAAACGAATTGCAGCCGACTTTGTTGAGACCGTCGATCGAATCATCCTGCTCGATTTCCTCCAGCATTCACTCGATGTAAGGGGCCAAGCATAGCACAGGTCGAGAGCTTTACCTCTGTCCATTTCAGTTTTTCGGCCAAAAGCGGCTTATTCTGTAGGGCTTTCAGCCAGGAGGGAATCGTTCAGCGAGGTGGTGCCAATCCGTGCTCCGACGCCGATAAGGATCGTGCCGCCGATCTTGCTGACCGGATCCAGGCTTTCGGGATCCGCCACGAAGGCATATTCAAACTCGGCCATCGGCTCGCTTTCCACAACCCCCTTGATCTCGCGAATGATCTTTTTAGCCTGCCGCGCACCGCCCGCAACTGACTCTTCCGCACTCTTTATGCTCCGATACAGTATGGATGCCGCCGCTCGTTCAGCATCAGTCAGGAAAATGTTCCGTGTGCCGTATGCCAGGCCGGACGGGTGGCGCGCGACGGGCGTGACCACCACCTCGGTGCCGAGGCTCAGATCCTTGATCATCTTGCGCAGAATGGCTCCCTGCAAAGCATCCTTCAGGCCCAGGAAGAGGAAGGACGGACGCACGATATGGATCATCTTCAGGACCGTCGTGGTCAAGCCTCTCCAAAAGGCGGGCTGCGGACTCCCCGTCAGTTTCTCTCCGAATTTCTCCACCTGGATATAGGTCGAGTAATTGCCGGGAAACATCTCCTCCTCGGCCGGAGAGAAAACATAATCCACGTTCTGCTGGCTGAGCAGATCCACGTCCTTGGTGAAATCACGCGGATACTTCAGATACTCCTGCTCGTTGAGAAATAGCATTCGGTGGGCAAAGATGGATACCACCACAAGATCGGTCATTTCGCGTGCTGCCTCGATAAGGCTGAGATGCCCCGGATGGATGACCCCCATGGTTGGCACCAAGCCGATCTGCACCTCGGTCGAAATCAGCTTGGCACTAATGGCAGACATGCGCGACAAGCGGTTGACAATCTCCATAGGAGCGACATCATAATGGAAATCGCTGCTCTTTCAAATCATTTCGGATTCGGAGCATGACCGCAATCCTCGGCCCCCTGGAGGGCAAAAGCCACAAGATACTGTAATAATTACCTTTAGACCGTAGGCCGGCCTAGCCCCCCGCGCGGACCGAGTCCGTGTTTATCCGCGTTCCCCCGTGTCCCTGCAGATTGATCGGCCCAGGCTTCGTAAAAAGTCGGGGCTAGTCCTGCAGTTCGGAATGGCGCGTGACGATGGCAAGGTCTGGACAGGCCGCGAGCAGAGAGACAATCTGCAGGCCAAGTACCGGGTGAAGGACCTCGGGGGCGATCTGGGCGAGGGGGTATAGTACGAACCTCCGAAGCAACATTCTCGGGTGAGGGATCTGGAGAGACGGTGTGTCGAGGATCAGGTTGTCAAACAGGAGGATATCAAGATCCAGCAGCCGGGGAGCTCCGGGAAATGAGCGGACACGACCGTGGCGGGCTTCTATCTCCAGGCAGCAGGCCAGCAGCTCCTGCGGTGCAAGGGATGTTTCTGCCTCCACGGCGATGTTCAAGAACCATGGTTGGTCCAGAAATCCCACCGGCTCGGTTTCGTAGACCGAGGAGATGTACCTCACGATCAATCCTGCCGCACATAGATCTTCGATCGCAGATCGTAAGTTGGCCTTTCTGTCACCCAGGTTAGATCCGCACGACAAGTAGGTTAGGCTCGTTTCGGCCAATTCGCACCATTCCCTGCGCATCGCTGCGCAATATACGAAGACCTCGGCGCAATTTTCGTACTACGTACCTGCCGATCCATTGCACGAAGGAAAGGAGTTGCACCCCCGAAATGCAAAACCGGTAGGCGCGAAGCGCCGGCAGAGAATAGCCCCGCCCGTGAGGGCTGGGTTGCGTGAGACCGAGAATCGAGGTCCGAAGGACCGGCACGGATGTCCTGTGCTGCACCTTCGGCGCTCATGCCGATTGTGTGCAAACTCCGGCCTCACAGCCGCGGCAATTGTCTGCGGCCTCTTCGAGGCTTCTTCTTTCCTCAACTCGGCGGCGAAATTTCTTTGGTTGCAGCCATGTTGCTCCGTGCTTTTCATGGACTTGGCAATCCCCAGCCGGTGTCAGAAGAGGCTCTCCGGCCGCCGGATAGTGCCGAAGTTTCCGATGCCTTTGAGGCTGAAGGAAAATGCGAAACGGCTCTCGGTACGCACACCCAGATTGAACTGCTGGTACACCAAGGAGGCTCCACAGCAGTCCCATGCGTAGTTCAACCGTGAGTGACTGTTGAGCAGCGCCTTGGTTCGCAGGTCATAGCTCATGGTCACACTGGCGGAGAAGCCGCGTTGCGCATCACCGTAAATAAACTGGCCCTGGATATGATGGCTCTGAAAAAGGCTGGGTTCGATCGCATTCGTCTTGAAGTAAGTGCCGATCATGGTGTATTTGGCCCGCTGCCACACGGCCGAAATGCTGCCATCGCGAAGGCGATGCAGCTTGGTGTCGTAGTCGCCACGGACGTCGAAAGAGATGCCGGGCTGGGGGGTGAGCCGCAAGCTCATGCTCAAGGGGGCAAGCGTACGCTGGATTCCGGTTGCGGAAAATCCCGTGAGCGTGTTCAGCGGATAGAACTGGTTGGGTTCGCCGGGCAGAAAGGCTCCGCCGAATGTCGGATCGAAGTAATACTTTTGCGCTATCTTTAGAGAGAGAAACTCAAAGTCCTGGCTGAATCCGGGTTTTGTCTCTCGTCTCCGGATAATGCGGTTCACAATGCCGTATTCCACTTCGTTCGTGTCCGCGATGACATCCTCGTTATCGAATCGAATGGTTTCACGGAGGCTCGTGATGCCGTGAATATTGCGATAGGTGATCTGCGGTTCAATGAGGTGCGTGAAATCGCCGAATCGCCGCGTATGAAACGTCTTTTCCAGCTCAGGGGTGCGCAGCTCGATATCAAGTTCGGTATACTGACGGTGCCGTCCGTCGGCAATCACTGTCGGTTGGGCATCCTCCGACAGGCGCGCGCCGTAGTAGGTTTCCCGAATGCCGAAGGTCGGCAGGAGCGAGAAGCCGGCCAATGACGGCAGGCGCAAGGCCAGGCGGGGGTGGAAATCGAGACGCGGGACGAGCGGGGGTGTATCGATGACGCTGTCGATCCGCGAGAGTCCATCGGCGCCTGCCCGCAGATAGAACACCAACGGCAGCCTGCCTAAGGGCTTGCCCAGCGAGAGGAACTCGACCGCGGGCGATTTCTGAATCACCAGCGGATGATCCGGGAAAACCACCTCGCTGCGCTCAAAAGAGAAGTTGGCCGAATAGCTGTCTTGATTGCGGGTGGCAAAGAGGAGGGTCTTCTCCTCGGGAATAGTTGCCGAGCGAAACCCTTCCGAAAAAGCCTGGCGGAATTGGAAGTTGCTTGTGACGTTGACGTTGGCGACGACGCGAAAACCGTTTTTAAATTGGCTCACTCCGTCCACAACCAGGAGGGCCCCGCCTTGATCCAGCTTGTCGTTCACGCCGTAAGCGTGGACGTTGATTTCGGTCGCTGCATTGGGACGCGCGCGGAATATGCCGCCGATGCCAAGCCCGCGCAGGCTGAAGTAATCGCCATAGACAGTCATGTCCGCGCTCGGCCCCAGCGTCTGAAAGTACCCGAGACTGAACTGTCTCCCCTTGCTGTTTGAGTTCCCATAGTGGATCGGAAGAAAGCCGCTGTTGCGGGGCTTGCTCTGCATGGGGATAATCAGGTAGGGGAAATAGAGCACCGGCACGCCTTTGAGCCGGAATACCACACGGCGGAGGCGTGCCGTCTGATCGACACGGATCGTGCCGCCTCCTACGCCAAACCGCCATTTGGGATTTTTCTCCAGGCAGGCGGTCAAAGATCCTTGGGCAACCACGTAAGTGTCGCGCCCGGTCTTCAACACGGTCTTGCCTTGTACGAGATATTGCTGATCCGTGTAACCCGTCGCGTCGTAAAATTTTCCTGTCTGCTTGGCCAGGTTGAACTCGGAGCGTGAACACGTAAACCACTGCTGGTTCTGGCTGAAACGCGTCGGCCCGGTGGTCGTTCCTTCCCGTGTGGCTTCATCGTATTCGGCTTCTTCGCAGGTGATCCTCATATCACGGAAGGTGATGACGACGTGTCCCTTGATGCGGTAGCGTGTCTTGGTGATGCTTTCCAGAAAGTCATAGTAGAGGATGACCATGCCGTCGCGATAGGGGATCTCTGTACGGGCCTGGCCGAGGAGAGGAATGGGTTCCTGTGCCTGCTCCCGGCCTTGCGCCGAGGCAGGGGAGCTGATCCCTGCCAACAACCAGAGACCCAGATACCAGGGCAGGTGTTTACGTGCCACGCGAATCCCCTTAGGCGTCATGTGCACTTTGCGAGCAGGATCATCGGAGAGGAAGCCTCAGGCAAATCTCATGGGCATCGACCGCATGCCGCATCCCGGGCTCCGGCAAAATCCGAACTCTAAACTTATCAGGAGATAGGGGCAGCCTTCAAATCGTTTTTTGAATCACAGATGTGTCCGACAGCCCGGTCATGATATGCTGCACTCTCACGGACCGGCCCTGCCCCTGCGCCGCATGCTGCGCGGGTTTTGCGGGTTTGACCCTGATCTGTTTTCCCAGAGCTTATACCCATGATAATTGAGACGAATGCGCCGACGCGAGTAGATCTTGCAGGCGGTACCATTGACATCTGGCCGCTTTACCTTTTCCATGAGCACGCAGTGACGGTAAACTTTGCCGTGAATCTGGCGACACGCTGCCGCATCGTTCCGCGCAATGACGGCAGGATCGTCTTGCGCTCGGTGGATACCGGCGAATCTGCTGAATTCGAAGGGCTCGCACCCCTGCGGACGACTCCGACGCTCAAGTTGCTGTCCCGGCTGATATTTTTTTTCCAGCCCGCTTCCGGCCTGGAAATGGAGACCGAATCCGCCGCACCGCCGGGATCGGGCCTGGCCGGATCATCGGCCCTCAACATCGCGATCTGCTCGGCGCTGAACCGGTTGGAGGGTGAACCGTACGATCTGGACAGCCTCATTCGAATTGCCAGGAATGTGGAAGCGCAAGTAATTGATGTGCCCACCGGCGAGCAAGACTACTACCCTGCTGCCTACGGCGGATTGCAGGCGATTCATTTTTCACCGGGCGGTGCGCGCCGGGAGGAGATTCACGCCGATCTTGACCGCCTGTCCGAACGGCTGGTCCTGGTTTATTCGGGATTACAGCGGAATTCGGGCATCAACAACTGGGACGTCATGAAACGGCACATTGATGGCGATCCCGTGGTCTATCGGGCGTTCGAAGGGATCATTGCCGCCACTAACCGGGCCCTGGCGGCCCTGCGGCGCGGCGATCTCGACGAAATTGACGATGTTCTTGCCGAAGAGTGGGCCAACCGCAGGTTGCTGAGCTCCGGAATCACGACCCGGGAAATCGACGAGATCGTATCCCTGGCCGTCTCCTTCGGCGCCCGCTCGGCAAGAGTATGCGGGGCCGGAGGCGGCGGATGCGTGATTCTCAGCGTCCCCGAAGGCAGGCGAAGGGAGATTCAGGGAAAGCTCCGCGAACACCGCGTTCAGGTAATCGACTATCAAATCGCCCGCCAGGGGGTATCTGTGCGCACGGCAGAGAGTCGCATCCGATGACTGACGCGAATGACGCTTAGATGTGGAGTCTCTATGAGAATACCGGTTATTGCCGGCAACTGGAAGATGCATAAAACTTTGGCGGAGGCGCGCGCTCTGAGCCAAGCCATTCGGGACGGCGCTGCGCAGGCAACGCACTGCCAGATTGTTTTGGCGCCGCCCTACTCGGCACTTGCCGCTGTAGCTGAAGTAATCCGGGGCACACCGCTGATTCTGGGGGCCCAAAATGTACATTGGGAAGCTCAGGGAGCGTTTACCGGCGAGATCAGCATCCCGATGCTGGTGGACGCGGGCTGCGGCATGGTCATTCTCGGGCATTCCGAACGCCGGCAATTCTTCGGCGAGACCGACCAGACCGTTAACCGGCGTCTGCGCGCTGTCGTGAAGTCGTCCCTGACGCCGATCGTCTGCATCGGCGAGACGCTGGCTCAAAGGGAGGAAGGAAACTATCACGCGGTAATATCACAACAACTTGCGGGCGGGCTCGATCTCTTGACACACCAGGACCTGTTGCGTATTATTTTCGCCTACGAGCCGGTCTGGGCGATCGGTACGGGGCGAACTGCGTCGCCCGAGGTTGCCCAGGAGGTCCATCGCAGTATTCGATCCTGGCTTGCTCAGAGGTTCGGTGACGAGACGGCCCGGCAGGTTCGCATTTTATACGGCGGCAGCATCAAGCCCGAAAATATATCCGACTTGATGCGACAGCCCGATATTGACGGTGGGCTGGTTGGTGGGGCTTGTCTTGAAGCCAAGAGCTTCTTGCGAATCATCCACTACTGATTTGCCAACCGGCGGAAAGCAGGTAACAACACCTAATGTTACTCTATTATGTATTCGTAGTGCTGCACGTGCTGGTTTGCCTCATTCTGATTCTTGTGGTGCTCTTGCAGTCGGGCAAAGGAGCAGATCTGGCGGGAGCTTTTGGGGGTGGCGCAACGCAGACTGCTTTCGGCAGCCGGGGACCGGCATCATTTCTGTCCAAAGCGACTACCGGTGCGGCGGTTGTCTTCATGATTACGAGCATTGCGCTCTCAGGCTTGAGCCCCGGCAGCTCCGCCCAGTCGGTTCTGGAAACCACGAAGCAGGCCCCGGCGCCCGTGCAGCAGGCGCCCGTGCAGAAGCCTCAGACCAAGCCGCCCACTCCGGAAGAGATCAAGAAACAGCAGGAGGAGATCGAGGCTAAGCAGAAACAGGCTGCTCCTGCCAAGGCTCCCGAGCAGCCCTCAACTCCGGCAGGCAAATCAGAGCCGCCTGCTGGAAAAAAGAAGTGATCTGAAACCGGCGATCCCCGTTTTTCACTCAGGAGGTCGCCGTTTATTGGCAGTTCCTGTGCCGAAGTGGTGGAACTGGCAGACACGCCATCTTGAGGGGGTGGTGGGGAAACCCGTGGGGGTTCGAGTCCCCCCTTCGGCACCAAAACCGGCTGCGGCGGGCTTCCATGGATCGAAAGACCGCAATCCCTTAAGTCTGCGACCTTTTTCAAGTGTTCGGTTTCGGTACAACTCCATCCCAGAATCGGCCAGCCGGCCGCAAGCAAGCTATAGCTTAGCCGACCAATCCGTATTAAAATGTGCTACTTATAGCGATCACTCCCAGTGGCATAGTGATTGCTAAGTCGTAGTTGGAGGACACTATGGACATCCCGCGTAAGTCTCAGGCTCGCAAGCGTCGCATCCTGCGATCCATATATGCAATCATCATCCTGGCTGCTTTGGGCGGGATTACCATGGTCGTCATGAATCTCAAGCCGGCGGCCCCCCCTGTGGAACGCTCTACCGTCTGGGTCAGCACTGTCAAGCGCGGCCCGATGGTGCGGCAGGTGCGGGGACCGGGCTTTCTTGTCCCCGAGGAGATCCGCTGGGTACCTGCAATCACCAGCGGCAGAGTGGAACGGAGACTGGTCCAACCCGGCGCACAAGTGCTGCCTGACACCATACTGCTCGAACTCAGCAATCCGCAGCTGGAGCAGGAAGTCTTGAATGCCCTGTGGGACTGGAAGGCGGCTGAAACCAACCTTGTGGACCTGAGGGTGAGGCTCGAGGATCAGGCGTTGAATAAGGAGGCGGAAGCTGTCGACCTCAACTCTCGATTCAATATCAAGAAGCTTGAAGCCGAGGTCCAGGAGAGCCTGCTGAAACTGGGACTCGTCTCGGATCTGCAGGTCAAGCAGGCAAAGGTCGAGGCCGAACAACTGGCGAGCCGGATCGACTTTGAAAAAAGGCGTCTGGAAAAAAGCAACGAGTCGATAGCTGCCCAGATCGCCGTGCAAAAGACGCGGGTGGACCAGCTTAAAGCGGTCTATGAACTCAAGCGCAGCCAGCTCAATCAGCTGAAAGTGCGGGCCGGCGTCAGTGGCGTGCTGCAGCTCATGCAGGCCGAGGTGGGGGAGCAGGTTGCCGCCGGAGCAAAACTTGCCAGGGTAGCCAACCCCAGGAAGCTCAAAGCTGAAATCAAGGTTATGGAGACCCAGGCCAAAGATGTGCAGGTCGGGCAGATTGCCTCCATCGACACGCGCAACGGAATTATCCCCGGCCGTGTGATCCGGAAAGATCCCTCTGCGATCCAGGGAAACATCCTGGTGGATGTCGCGCTCGAGGGAGAGCTTCCCGCAGGGGCGGTTCCTGACCTGGGAGTCGACGGAACAATCGAACTTGAGCGCCTGAATGACGTAGTATATGTTGAACGTCCTACGCAGGGCCAGGAGGGGAGCACGATCGGACTCTTCAAGTTGACCCCCGACGGCAGGGAGGCGGAGCGCGTGCAGGTCAAGATCGGCAGGGTTTCCGTCAGCACCGTCGAGATCTTGAGCGGCCTGAAACCTGGAGATCAGGTGATCCTCTCGGATATGTCTGCGCAGGATGCTTTTGATCGCATTCGTTTAAATTGATTTTCTCGGAGAATGACTTCCGGCCGGAGAGGAGCGCTTTCGGACGGCCGCTACCTGGACTAAACTGACATCGCAATCGCGGGCGGCGACAGGCCGGGAATCCCGCTCATGGCGAAGGAGACACGATGACTGAACTCAATCAATCCCTGATTCACCTCGAAAGCGTGACCAAGGTTTTCTTCACCGAAGAAGTCGAGACTCATGCTCTGGCGGGAATTCACCTGGACATCAAGAAAGGCGAGTATGTTTGCATCTCCGGTCCTTCCGGTTGCGGAAAGTCCACGCTCCTTTCGATCCTCGGCCTATTGGATTCACCCACCGAGGGTGTGTATCAGCTGGACAATAAGCCGGTGGAGAAGCTGAATGCTTCCGAGCGCGCCCGCATCCGAAACCGTCAGATCGGGTTCGTGTTCCAGAGCTTCAACCTGATCGGGGATCTCACCGTCTTCGAGAACGTCGAGCTTCCGTTAACCTACCGGGGCATGAAATCCTCCGAACGCAAGACGCGGGTCAATGAGGCGCTGGAAAAGGTGGGTATGGCGCATCGCGCCAAGCATCTTCCAAGCCAGCTGTCCGGCGGCCAACAGCAGCGCGTGGCGGTGGCCCGGGCGCTGGTCGGGAGCCCCCTGATTCTCCTCGCCGACGAGCCGACGGGGAACCTCGATTCCAAGAACGGCGAAGCGGTGATGGAACTGATGAGCAATCTCCACAAGGAAGGTGCGACCATCTGCATGGTTACGCACGATCCGCGCTACGCCGAGCATGCAGAGCGCACGATCCATCTCTTTGATGGCCGCGTGGTGGAAGAGCAGGTCTCTGAGCTGCCCTGAGGTTACGTCCCATCAGAAACCACGAAATACACGAAAATTGATTTTTCGTGTATTTCGTGGTTCTCTTCAGTCTCCGGAAAATAGCAAGGGGGAGGGTTTCCGAAAGGAAATCCTCCCCCTTTTTGTTCGATGAAGCTCGCTTCTTAGAAGATGAACTTCAGGCTCATCTGCATGGTCCGGCTGCTGCCGCTGAACTGACTGGCATCCAGGAATTGCAGCGAGGAAACGTTGGAATAGGTGGAACTCAGGGCGTTGGCAGTAGACTGCTGATAGGTTGGCAGTCCCAGGCTGAACTGACGGTGGTTGAACGCATTGTACATCTCTGCGCGGAACTGGATGTACTTGGCCTCCATCAGTCTGAAGTTCTTGAATAAGGACAGGTTCCAAGTGTTCAGGCCGATGGATCGGATGGTGTTACGACCCACCCGGTTTGCATTATCCGGAGTCCCGGGCATGGCCACGATGAAACGGGCGCTGGAATTCGTGGCCACGTATCCGACGACCAGCGATGGATCATCCGGCTCATCGGCCGCGATGGAAGTCCGACCCGTGACCGGGTTCCGGCGAACAAAGTTTACGCCACTGCCGGTCAGGCCGGTTCCATTGGGATTCAGAATGGCGCGATCGCCGGCCGTGTCGAAGTCACCATTGGCATCCTGACCGGAAAGCGCCGTGACCGGCTGGCCCGACTCGGCGATGAAGCTGCCATTGATCTGCCAGCCGTCGAGAAGCGACTTGGCCAAGTTGTTGGTGAATCGCATCTTCGGCAGCTCCCAGAGCCATGACACGGTGAACTTGTGGGGCATGTCGAGTGATGACAGCCCGCGCTCGTTCTTCATGTTAAAGGAATCCTGGGGCCGGCGCGGATTCACGCGGCTGGAGAACAGCTCGTTCGTGGAGTCATCGATCGTCCGGCTCCAGGTGTAGTTCGCCATGAAGAGCAGCCCTTCGGCAAAACGGCGATTGAGTTCAACGGAGCCGGCATGATAAATCGAGTTTCCAACCGGCGGGAATGCCGTGAGCAAGCCGCCGTCGAAACCCTCAGCGGAGTAACGTAGATCCTGAGCGTTATAGAAATCATTCAGGCTTGGCGTCGTGAGGGACACCGTAGCAGGGATGCTCGCCGTGGAAAAGTACGTCGGCAAGACCAAGTTGGGATGGTTCTCGAATACCGAAATGGCATTCAAACGCACTTGCACGGGCAGACTCAGCGCCCGCGTGCCCATGTAACGCAGTTCCAGCATCCAGTTCTGAGCCAGCTCGCGCTGCATACTCAGGGTCCAGGTGAAGGTCTTCGGCGCTACCTGGTCCACGATCAATGATCCCGTGGCCGACCGGGCTGCTGCCCGAGTCGTGGGTGGAACATTGATCTGAAGCAGTCCGCCACCGGCCAGGAATCCCCTCCCGGTTGCGCACCAGGCAGGAGGTGCGGCAGATCCGCAAGTAATGTTGGGATTTTGTTCGGTCTGGAGCTGCGGAGGCAGCTGCAGAAGCACCAGATTCTGGAAATTCACATCATAGGCGATGCCAAAGCCACCGCGAATAGAGGATTTTCCCGAATCGCCGAACAGCCTTTTCATGAAACCGTCACTGAAGCTCGGCGCGTACGCAAAACCGACGCGAGGGCTGAAGTTGTTTTTGTCGGTTTCGGGCCTCCGGAAATCGAACACTCCCGGGAGAGTCGCGACGGAATTCAGGGTCTGCAGGCTGGCATCCCTTGGATTGGAAGTGTACTCATACCGCACGCCCAAGTTAAGGGTAAGGTTCTTGGTTGCCTTGAGATCGTCCTGCATGAACCAGTAGACCGCGTGCTGATTGCCGGCGAAGAAGCCGGATCCAGCCCCGCGCAAAGCACCATTCAGGCCGTCCGGAACCCGGTCGTTGATGAAACGATCCATGGTTCCATAGTCCCATTCACCGCGGGCGCGCGGCAGAAAATCCCCCGGCGAAACCCAGTTGCGATATTCAATCCCGGCCTTGAGCTGATGACGACCCACCGTGTAGCTGAGATTGTTCAGGACCTGATAGGTGTTTTGAACGCCGCTCTGAGGCGAGTTCCCCTCCGGCCCGACGTTCAAACCAAGCTCGTCGATTTCCGCGTTCGGGAAATTGGAGAACTGACCAGGAATCGTCCAGGCCTTAACCGAGCGCGAGTAGGAAACGCGCAGATCATTGACCATCCTGGTGGTAAGCGCCCAGATATCCGTGATCGCCAGTTTGCGGTTGTCGCCCACAAAGTCGCCCGTGAACTGCGGCAGCGGCAGATCGGGATTCTGATTGGGGGAACGGTACCGATCGTATAAAAACCGCCCGCGGATCTGGTGTTTGCCGATGTTGGCGTCGAGGTTGGTCTGGAAATCGTGCTGATTGTAGAAATCCGGCGCGAAGAACTGGACGTTGCCGACGCCAACCGTCTGCCCGCTCACGGTGATAGTGTCTGATTGGCTTGACGCAATCGGAAATTGCGCTAGGATGTCTTTCACGGCTGAGTTGGCTGCCAGCGAATTCAAGAGATTCATGCCGGCTGCCGTCGGGCTCAGGACCGTCACGCCGGTTGCGGCCTGTCCTCGCGTGCTGTATTCGTAGGCGCCGAAGAAAAAGAGCTTATCCTTCTTTATCGGGCCGCCGACAGTTCCACCCAGGCGGTTGTAGTCGAAACGCGGCATGCCGGGGATATCTCCGGACTGGATTGCCGCCTTGGTCAGGTTATCCGGGGCGTTCAGATTCCGGTTTTGCACGTAATAGAATGCGCTGCCGTGGAACTGGTTGGTCCCGGACTTCGAAATAATGTTGAACTGCCCGGCGGTAGAGTGCCCGTATTCCGCACTGAACTGATTGGTGATGAGGTTGAACTCGGCAACCGCATCCTGAATTACCGGCTGCAGTGAGCCGGTGATCGAAACGTCGTTGTTGTCGACACCGTCAATGGTGAAGTTGTTGTTGCGGGGGCGATTGCCGCCGATCGAGCCGCCCTCTCCGAGAACACCTCCGGCCTGCGTCGTAGTGTTTGGCAGCACGACTGCCAGATTCAAAGGACTGCCGCCGAGAACCGAGTTCGGCAGATCAATCACGGCTCTCGCCTCTATGGTTGCGCCTATCTGGGAAGTTGTGGTGGATACCAGCTCGGCACCACCAACCACCTCGATGGTCGTAGATATTTCGCCTACTTCCAACGTCGCGTTGGATTCAACAACCTGGTTGGCGGATACCGGGACATTTTTGCGGACGAACTTTTTGAATCCCGGGAGTTCTACGGAAACGGTGTAATTGCCGACCAGAAGATTGGGGAAGGTATACAATCCCGCGGTGCTGGTTACAGTGTCAAACTTGGCACCGGTGGCTTCATTCTGGGCTGTCACCGTAGCACCGGGCACAACGCCTCCCGTCGTGTCCTTGACAGTGCCTCGCAGCGTTCCACCCACTGTCTGAGCAACAGCCATAGAAGTCGTTCCGGCAATACAAAATGCCAGAGTAAACAGGCAAATCAGTTTTTTTAATACCGTCTTTTGTTGCATATGCCTCCTAGTTTGCACCGAACCTCCTTCGTTCTTGGGTTCCCAACCCATTTCTATTAACTCGCTAGTTCCCGACGAATAATGCAATTGCTATTCCATCGATGCCAGTTTTGCCTGCTGCCGGATGTGGTGAATCCCGTCCTTTCCAGAGAGGGGATCTAATCCATTTGCCGGCAATCGTTTGGTAAATAATCGCCCGCCGCGCCCCAGCCTCGGACACAAACAGGAAAACGGCATGCGTTATCCAAGAAATCGCATACCGTTCACAATATTGAATATTCTACTTGAAGCCCGTTTTCAAGTGGCAGAGTCAAGAATGAATGACGGAAGGGGACGCTGGTTACCGGCAGGCTTTGGCTACCTCCTAACGTCGCAGGTCCCGGAACTGATCCTCGTCCACGATTTGACATCACAAAATGTGAAGTCCCTGATTTTCCAGCCGATAAATAGACATCGGGGGCAGATTGCATTGCAGACAGGGGTAACCGACCGCGAACTCCATTCGTTTCGCTCGTCGGCTCTGTGTTCACCGGCCCGGGCGCGCTCCATTTTTCGGTGCCGCTGACCCCGGTGCCGGCGACAGTTGTGGCAGCTACGGAGAATTCACGGGATATTCCGAGATCCCGACTCCTGCAGCATCTGTCCAGTCAGAAAGTGGAGGCGTCAGGCATGCGCGACGAAGATCAGAAAAACAGGGGATGCAGGGCCGACAAGGACACATATGAAACTTCCGTCCTGGATTTTCTTGATAAGGAGATCGGTGTTTCATCCGGTATTGTCAATGGTCCGAACTCTTCGGCCAATGATGTGGATATGCTGGTTGACAGCCTCCTCAGGCAGGCAATAGCTGCAGCAGAGGAAAAAGCGGTTCCTTCTGCGTCCGGATCGGATGGTCTGCTGCCGTCGCTCACAAATGAACTTGGCGAATTGGGGCTACCCATGATGGAAGGGAAGCACGATTCCTCCATGATGCCGCCTGAGGAAGCTAAGGTTGTGGTACATCCCAGCGTTGAGGCTCCGCCGGCGACGTTCCAAGAGGACGAAAAGACTGTGCCGTCACCTATCTTTGCCATGGCTGCACGCAAACCGGCCTGGCAAGGGCGAGTTTTCCTGGTGTGCGGTGCTTCCCTCTGCCTGCTGGCGGGAGCAGGTATCGTGTATTTCACGAATACCCAGAGCAGGACTTCGGCCCAGCCGGCCACGTCTGTTTCCACGAATGCGCCAACCATGCCGGCAAAGGCGGATGTGTCGATGCCGCCGGCCGCAGCGGCGGTTTCCGGGAACACGACTCCGGGAACCGCAGCCCAGACGGCCCGCCCCGGATCTGCCCTTCATGCTCCGGCGCGCCAGGAAAGCTCACCCGGTGCCAACAGTCCGGCTGCCGTCAAAACCGGCAATGCTGCCGAGACAAATGTGCCGCAGCCTCCCGACAAAGCGAATCCAGGTGCGGAAGTGATTGCCTCCTCGGGTGCCAATGAAAAGCCGGCAGCAGGGGGGGCGGCCGCCGCAAACATCTCGGCCGCCGATGTGCCGGTGCAGCCGCCGGAAAGAGTCTTTGCACCTCCGGTGGTTCAAAATGAGGCGCCTCCGGTTTCGACATTCGCACAACTCGTTCCGAACAGCACCGCAAACCTGGAAGGACTGGCAGCTCTCCGGAGGCCGGCGGTCCAAACTCCCCCGGCATCCAAGAGGGCCACTCCGGCCACCGTAATCTCAAGAGTTCTGCCCGTTTATCCTGAAATAGCCAGGAGATCGCGGACTTCCGGCACGGTTGTCGTTGAGGTTCAAATCGACGAGCGGGGCAGGCCGGTGAAGGCTGTTGTGGAGAGCGGGCCGGCCATCCTTTATACCGAGGCGGTAAACGCGGTTCTGCAGTGGCGCTTCAAACCGGCCACACTGGACGGAGTTACTGTTTCCAGCGTGACCAGAGTCTCCATCGTCTTCATACATCCGGATCAGAATGGGGGTCAGCGATGATGACGGAGCAACAGAAACAGAAGTTTGAGTTGGCTCGCCAGATGGCCAAGGATGAACTCGAGCAGATCGATCGGGAAATCAACGTAGAGCTGACCCGGGTCAAAGAACGCCTGCTCGAATTGCAGCGGGCTAAAAAAGCAGTCAAGCAGATTTATGACGGCGCGTGTGCCCGGATCGGCGTTAGGAGTGTGATTGAAATGAGGGACTTCAATCTGGCAGACCTGGTAAAACCCAACTAACCTCCACCGGCCTTACTCCTCCATCGGTTCAGCCTCTTGTCAATGGCGTCCCGTCTTTCACCGGAGGGAAACGCCCGCAGATTGGCGAAGGAGTCGCAGAGCAGATTGCAGCAAAAAACGCAAAACTGTTAAAGAGAACGGAAGACTGAGTTACTATGTTAGAGTATTA
>CAYGWQ010000073.1:0-19613 GCA_964353465.1 uncultured Acidobacteriota bacterium
CAACAGGAAAAAGCCCCCTGACGACCTGCGGATGCGGGTAGAGAGGCTCGTCAAACGTCTGGCGGAATCTACCGACATGAGTTTTTCCCAGCGATTCCGTTACACCACCCTGATCTCACGCTTCTACGTATATCGGGACCTGTGGCGGCGAGACCAGCAGGACCAGGAGTCAGCCGAGCGGCACGGCAGGAATCCTGCGCCTTCCGTGAAGACTGCATCCCCCAATGCGCATAGCAGCCTCCAGCCCCCGGGGGTCGAGATCTCGATCGGCAATCCCGAAACTGAAGAAGAGAAAGTGCGGCAGTTGTACGATGAACTGCTGCGCATGAAGAGAGGGATCGCCGCCGGAGCGGCCCCTATCCCCTATCAGCAGTTCGCAAAGTATATAAGCAGCCAGACACAGGGCATCAAGAACAAGTATCAATGCGCAAGCGTTCTGTTTCGAATTGCGATGGAGGAAGATGCCGTCAAGTTTACGGCAAAAGCCGATAACGGCCCTTCAAGCTGAGGCTTGCCGCTGCTGCAGTGGCTGTGATTCCATCCTCACCACATTCTCTGCCTGGGGCCCGCGCGGCCCCATCTTGACATCGAATTCTACCGATTCACCCTCCCGAAGGGTCTTGTATCCCTTCTCCCGGATCGCGCTGTAGTGAACAAAAACATCGGCGCCCGAATCCTGCGAGATGAAGCCGTAGCCTTTGGTATTGTTAAACCATTTTACAGTGCCGGTAATTCTGGCCATTCTTCCCTCCTAACGCAGCCAAAACTCAGGCACTTGAGCCGGAGATGCTGCGGGCCTGCCGGGCATTAGAGATTTTAATGTGAGAACATAAATCTATTAGCAGCCTAGTGGAGCATATTTGGCGTTGTCAAGGGGAAAAATGTTCTTTTATTCCCTGCAGCGGATCGTGTACTATCCGCTGCGATTTCCAGACCTGGATATTGACTCCCGTACGACGGGTGAATTTACCGGATCACCGCCGGCAAGGGCATCAGGCCGGTATCTTGAGGTCAGGCCGGACAGGAGCCCGAGGTTGAAAACCGCGGTTTTTCTCGAAATCTCCAGGACCGGATTTCCGGATTCTGCAGCGGCAGCGAACCTGCATTTTATTAGCTGTTTTTAATGAAGGAGGTCAACTTGATTTCTATCCGCCGAGCTTTGGTGAGTGTCTCTGATAAAACCGGTCTGGCTGAACTGGCACGTTGTCTGAACGAAAGAAACGTCGAGGTCCTTTCGACGGGGGGAACATCTAAGTTTTTGCGAAACCAGGGGATTTCGGTAGTCGACGTGTCTGATCATACCGGTTTTCCCGAAATCCTCGACGGCCGGGTGAAAACTCTGCATCCCAAGATTCATGGAGGATTGCTCGCAATACGAAGCAACCCGGCGCATCAGGAGCAGATGCAGGCCCAGGCCATTCAGCCCATCGACATGGTGGTGGTGAATCTATACCCTTTTCGCCAGGCCGCAGCCAGGGAGGATTCGACTTTCCCTGAGGTAGTCGAGCAGATCGACATCGGCGGACCAAGCATGATCCGGTCGGCAGCAAAAAACAGTGACTTTGTTGCGGTGGTTACCGACCCGCATGATTACGGGTGGATCATTCAGGAGCTGAAAGAGCATGAAGGCAGCCTGAGCGCGGCCACCCGGTTCATCCTCGCCCAGAAAGCCTTCGCACACACCGCATCTTACGACGGTGCCATCGCGACCTACTTCGCAGACAGGGTCTGGTCATTGGCAGGGCCGGCGAAATCAGCACAGGGTTTGCCCCCTCTCGACATCCTGTCCTTGGAAAAAGTCAAGGACTTGCGCTATGGGGAAAATCCTCACCAGCGGGGAGCGCTGTACCAACGTGTCGCCCAGCCGCGTATCGGGGTTGCGGGGGCGGACGTCCTGCACGGCAAGGAACTCAGCTACAATAATCTGCTGGATGCCGATGCCGCCTGGAACCTGGTGCTTGAATTCGAGCAGACCGCAGCCGTCATCATCAAGCACACCAACCCCTGCGGCGTCGCTCAGGCCGATACTCTTTGTGCCGCATACGTCCTGGCCCGCGAGTGCGACCCTATCTCCGCATTCGGCTCGGTCGTGGCCTTCAATCGCAGGGTGGAGGAGGATACGGCGACCGAGGTTGCCGCCACCTTCGTCGAAGTCGTGCTCGCTCCCGAGTTTTCCGAAAAAGCACTGGAGATACTGAGGACGAAGAAGGGTTTGCGGCTCCTGCGCATGTCCATGCATGCGCCCTCGCCCCTGGAACATCGCGAGATCAGCGGGGGGATTCTGGTGCAGGAACGTGACCTTTATTATGTCCGGCCTGAGCAGCTGAAAACCGTCACCCGGCGGGTGCCCACGCAAGAGGAAGTGGCAGCGCTCATGTTCGGCTGGCGCGTTGTTAAGCACGTCAAATCCAACGCCATCATCCTGTGTGACAGAACGCGCACTCTCGGCGTCGGCGCGGGACAGATGAGCCGTGTCGACTCCGTAAAGCTGGCAACCCAACGCGCGGTATTGCCGCTGCAGGGGTGCGTCATGGCCTCCGACGCTTTCTTCCCGTTCCCGGACGGGATCATCACGGCAGCCGGATTCGGCGTGAAGGCAGTTATCCAGCCGGGCGGATCGGTCAAGGATGCCGAGGCCATAGCAGCCGCAGATGCCCACGACATGGCCATGGTGTTCACCGGCATCCGCCATTTCCGGCACTGAGGCCGCCGGCAGGCTCGGCTTCGAGCCGCAGGACATCCAGCATCTACCGCGGGATATCCAAAACACGCGGGCGAGATCTCGCGTTTTTTGCGGATAGTGCGGGTGAGGAAAGTCATGCCATTCAGACACCCGGCGCTGGCCGGCCGGGTTTCAATTGAACCACAAAAACAACAAAGACATCAAAGAAAACAAGATACGCCGCCACGGCCGGCGCGGGCAGCGGGGACAAGCGCAACGAAAGTGTTACAATTTTGGTACTCTATCGGGGAGAAATCCTATGCTCATGGTCGTTGATGTGGGGAACACCAATACCGTCCTGGGCGTTTACCGGCAGGAGGAACTGGTGCACTGCTGGCGCCTGGTCACCGAGCGCGACCGGACTGCGGACGAATGGGGGATACTTCTCCGCACTCTGTTCAACCTGGGGGAAATCTCGACCGGGGCAGTCTCAGCCATCCTAATCTCATCGGTAGTGCCGCCGGCTTGCTCCGCGCTGGAGGAGATGGCCCTCAGGTATTTCGGCATCCAGCCTTTGTTCATTGATCCCACCATGGATCTGGGCATGCCTGTGCTCTACCGCCCCCCGGAGGATGTAGGCGCAGACCGAATCGTCAACGCAATCGCCGCTTGCGAGCACTTCGGAGGTCCCGCAATTGTGGTGGATTTCGGCACGGCAACCACCTTCGACGCGATTTCGGATCAGGGAGAATATCTGGGCGGAGTGATCGCCCCGGGCATCGGCATCTCCGCGGAAGCGCTCTTTCTGAGAGCGGCACGCCTGCCGCGGGTCGAGGTGCGACGGCCGCACAAAGTCATCGGCGATTCAACGGTTACCAGCATCCAGTCGGGCCTTTACTGGGGCTATGCCGGACTCGTGGATGGTATCCTGCGGCGCATGAAGGAGGAGCTGGAGGGAGCGCATGTGGTCTCGACCGGCGGGCTGGCAGAGCTGATTTCACCTGCCTGCGAGGAGATCGACTCCGTGGAAAAGAATCTCACCCTGGAAGGGATGCGGCTCATTTACCTGCGCTTGAAGAAGTGAACAAGGGATGAATTATTATAACTACTTCACGGAGATCGAGGAGCATTTCGTGCGGCGCCGGGGCAAGCACCTCTTTGTGTCACCCATGGACTGGAGCTTGATGGCAACCTGGCGTGACTCAGGAGTTCCTCTTCACGTCGTCTTGCGCGGGATCGACCGCGCGATGGACGCCTTTTCGGCCAAGCAATCGCGGAGTGATTCCAGAGTCAGCACTCTCTTTTACTGCCATGCGAGCGTGATGGAGGAGTACGCGCGCCACCTGGAGTCACATCTGGGAGAAGGGCCGGCAGAACGAGCCGCCGCCCGGGCGCCAACTCCGCCCGCACAGCCGGATGAATCGGAAGGACCGGACAAAAAGGCTATCCTGGGTTTCTTGAATGCGAGAATCAGTGAAATAAAAGCACTCCCCGGGAAACTATCTGTACTGGCAGGCGACTCCGAAGGGATCGATCGGATCGTGCTTCGGCTCGAGGAGATCACAAGCGATCTGGCAACAGACAACCAGGTGGATTTCGAGGCGGTCGATCGCGACCTGGCCATCCTTGACGAGACCCTCGTGGGCGAGCTGCGCTCTCTGATTGCGCCGGATCAGATTTCGGTATGGGAGCAGGAAGCCAAAAAGGAGTTGAAGATCTACCGGAAAAAGCTCCCCAAGGACACCTACGCAAAGATACTGGAGAATTACCTGCGCACCAAAATCCACCGGCATTTTGCCGTGAGCGAATTGAGCCTGTTTCACATGTAGGCAGCTCGGATCGGATCCTACTTATGCGCCGTCACCATAGGCTTCCCGACTCCCGCGCATCCTTCAAGGTAGAGATCGAAAAGCTCACCTATGGGGGTGAGGGGCTGGGACGTGTGGAGGGCAGGGTGGTCTTCGTGCCTTTCACTGTTCCGGGAGATCATGTGGAGGTGCGTCCCGTAGAAAAGAAAAAGAACTACATCCGCACCGTGATCACGCGGATCCTAGAGCCGGGACCGGGCAGGCGCGATCCCTCCTGCCCTCATTTCGGCCGGTGCGGCGGCTGCCAATGGCAGCATCTGGAATACGCTCTCCAGGTCGAAACGAAACGCAGGATCCTCGAGGAAGTGTTCCATCATCACTTTCCCGAAACCAGGAAGCTGTCGATATCCTTGAAAGCTTCCCCGGAAGAGTATGGCTATCGCTCCCGTGCGCGTGTGCAATTGCGCAGCGGCGGGACGGTGCCGGCAGTCGGCTTTTTCCGTTACAGGTCGCGCACGGTCGAGGACGTAAACCTTTGTCCGCTTTTCCGCCCGCCGCTGAACGAGGCTTTGGCCGCCGTGCGGCGCGCTCATCTCGATGGATGTTTCGGCTCGCGTGAGCAGGAAGTAGGGCTGGCGTGCGCTGAGGACGGCAGTTTCGCGTATGAGGCAGCGGCGCCGGAGGGATCACCCTCAGAGCAGCAATCCCCGGAAATACTGCTCAGGCATGTCGGCGACTTCTGCTATGCGGCCGAGCCCTCCGTTTTCTTCCAGGCCAGCGATTTTCTGATCGGGGATCTGGTGGCAACGGTAATGAGCTCGACGCTCGGCAAGGATGCCGCCCTCGATCTCTATGCCGGGGTCGGTTTGTTCTCACTTCCGCTCGCCCGGCGTTATCGCAGCGTGGTCGCAGTCGAGGGGAGCCCCGGGGCGCATCGCCTCTGTGTCAGGAATGCCTCCGACGCCGGCATCGAGAACGTCCAGGCAGTATGTGCGGAGGTGGAGGACTGGATTCAGGCAGTGGGCTCCATCGCCGCGCCCGCCTTTGACCTGATCCTGCTGGATCCGCCCCGTCACGGAGCCGGTCCGGAGGTGATGAAACACCTTGCCGAGTGGGCCCCGGAAACCATGGTCTATGTCTCCTGCGATCCGCAGACACTGATCCGAGACCTGGCGTCGCTTCCAGTGGGCCATTATCAGATCGATTTCATCGCGGGCCTGGACCTATTCCCGCAGACTTTTCACATCGAAACCGTTGTCCGCCTGAGGCGGCGTTGATTGAACACTTCGGGGATCGGATAATCAGCCGAATATAGGTTGGTTTCAGAACGGCCTTTTCAAGCTGTTCAAAGGGGTAAAGGGGCCAGGGATCAGGGGCTTCCGATGACTCTTCCCTTTGATCCTCAACCCCTCGGTTCTTCCTGACGGGCGAAGCAAGCCGGTTTCCATCGCGAAATTCGCTCTGCCCTTCAGGCCAGCCCTGAAGGCCAGCCCTGGAGGGACGGAAAGAGAATAGCCCCGGGCGCAAGCCCGGGGTTGGATCGGAAAGCAGTGCGGAGCCCTGGAAGGGGCGACAGAAAAAGGTTGCGGACAAAAATCTTTCACCCCTGCCGGGGCTCTTTCAATGCAACATCCTATCCGGGGGCTTGCGCCCCCGGCTACTTTCTCTTGGCCCCTCCGGGGCTGCACGGCGAGAGCTCAAACGGCATTTCGCAACAGAAACGAGCTAGGTTCGCCTTTGGTTTTTGGGGCCGCTGGGGAGATACGCCTTTTGTCGCGCTGACGGCATGCCTGGCTGCGGGCATCGCAATCTCCGCGCTGTGCCTTCCATGCAGCTTTGCAGCGCTGGCGGTAGCATCCGCGGCGCTCATCTCGGCAGCGGGTCTGGCCCTCATCCGGAACCGTCTTAGGCTTTGCCTGTGCCTTGGGCTGAGCGCGATGCTCCTGGATGGCGTCCTGCTGGGATTGGCAGAGCGGAATGCATATTCCCGCGATGATGTGCGCTCCCTGCTGGCCCACGGATCATTGCCCCTCGGCGAATTGCTGCTGCTCGACGGCTGCGTGCTCGAGGACAGTGCGCAGCGTGGCATGGACGCGGTAACCGTCCTTGATCTGCATGGCCTGCGCAGGAAGGACTCCTGGGCGGTTTGCTGCGGCAAGGTGCAGCTGCGGGTGACGGTGCCCGCCGACACTCGGATTCCCGGAGCCTTTCTGAAATATGGAGACCGGGTGCGAGCATGGGCCGCGTGTGACGTGCCGCGCAACTTCCAGAATCCGGGCTCAAACGATCGCGTTTCCGTTCTGGCACGCCGCGGCATCCATCTGCTGGCGCGAGCGAGATCCCCCCGGCTGATCGAAGTTCTTCCCCGGGACTGCGGCACTCGGTGGGATCATGCAGTAGCTTCCGCCCGGCGCGTCCTGCGCGCACAGATTGCAAAATTCGCCGGCGAAGCAGGTTCGCTTCAATCAGCCGTCCTTGCCAGCATTGTACTCGGCGACTATTCCGGGCTCGACGCCGGCACGCGCGCCGCGTTTCAGAATACCGGGACTTACCACGTCCTGGTGGTTTCCGGCCTGCATGTCAGCTGGATTGCGTGGGTCCTCACCCGCCTGCTCCGGGTGCTCGGCTTGCCTGCCGGCGCCGCCCGGCTGCTGGCCGCATGCGGGATCTTCTTTTACACATGCCTTGTGGGCTTCCAGGCCAGCATTTCGAGAGCCTTGTGGGTGTTCACACTGTACCTGATCGGTCAGAGCCTGTTTCGCAGAGCATCCCCTGTGAACATCATCCTCGCCTGTGCGTTCCTGCTGCTGACCGCTCAACCCGGCTGGCTCCGGGATCCCGGATTCCAACTGTCATTTTTATCAGTCGCCGCTATCGTGCTGATGGCGCTGCCCATCATCGAGCAACGCCTGCGCCCGCTGTTGGATCCTTTGCGGCATGCCGGGGACCCGGAAAGGCTGTCCTTGGAGGCTGGAAAGTGGCAATTCCTCGGCCGGCACATGCGCTTCCGGGCGGAATTGTGGGCCGAAGCGTGCGCCGACCGGTTCCACCCGCGCCTGGAGTGGCTGGCGCTGGCCGCTGGCCGCGCGGCGGCGAGCCTGGGATTGATGATCGCCGGCATGATGGTGATTTCACTTGCCGTACAGGTTTGGATTGAGCCGGTTCTCGCCTATTACTTCAACCGCCTGAGTTGGGTCGCACCCGTGGCGAATCTCGCAATGATCCCGCTCTCCTCGCTCGTTTTAGCTTCCGGCATGACGGCCGAGATTGTCTATAGCGTGGCTCCAGCTGCATGGCCGGTTTTCCCAATCGCGGGCACGCTGTGCACCCTGCTGCTCAATGTCAACCGCTGGTTTTCCGCACTGCCGGGCGCCTGGCAGCGCTGTCCCACTCCATCCGGATTCTGGGTGCTGGCAGGCCTCGTCCTGCTCTTCGTATGGTGTTTCTTGCGCCGGCGCCGTTTGTGGTTGCCATGCGCATTTGTGGGTATCCAGCTCGCCGGTTTGTCTCTCGCAGGGTCAGGATTTATGCCGCACTCGGGCACGGGGATCTTTCCTGCGGCCTGCGAATCAGGAGGTGCGGCAAATCCCGCCTTGCTCCGGCTTGCTTTTCTTGACGTCGGTCAGGGGGACTCCATCGTTATCGAATTTCCCGACGCGCGCGTTTGGGTCATGGACGCCGGGGGTTTTCGCGTGGCCTCGGACCAGCCTGATGATGCGAGCCTGTTCGATATCGGCGAAGCTGTGGTCTCGCGGTTCCTGTGGTCGCGTTGGATCGCCGCCTTGGATCGCCTGGTCGTGACACATGCGCACCAGGACCACGCTGGAGGCATGCCGGCCCTGCTGGGAAATTTCCGGGTGAAAAGTTTGGATATGGCTGAATCCGGCGAGGATCCGGCGTTGGCCCGCCTAATGGCAGCAGCGCGCACCGCGCGAGTGCCCGTCTGCACGTTTGCGGCGGGCGATGAATACAGCGTGGCCGGTGTCGCGGTGCATATAATAAATCCGCCGCCTGGCCGGCGCTTCCGTGCCTTGAACGACAATTCTCTGGCGATGCGTCTCGAGTTCGGACGGTTTTCTGCGTTGCTGGCCGGGGATATGGAGGGGCCCGCAGAAGCGGGGGTAGTGGAGCGTGAGCCCGAGTTGCGCAGCACGCTCTTGAAGGTCGCGCATCACGGCAGCCGCAATGCAACTTTGGATCCGTTGCTGGATCGCGTTATGCCCCGATGGGCAGTGATCTCAGCGGGGAGGCGAAATCCATTTGACAATCCGTCGCGGGAGACGCTGCTGCGTCTGCTGCGGCACGGATCCAGACCGCTGCTCACCATGGACCTGGGAACCATCTTCCTGGAAACGGATGGAATCCATTACACGCTCCGGAGTCATGTCCTCGGCATCCTGGAAACGGGAGAACTGTCGCCCGCTGCGCTTACTACGCTTTATAAGAGAGGACGGCCTGCATGTACTGAGCGCGCTCGAATGCCGACGGGTCGGCACAATTCTTCTGACTCATGCTTCCCCGCAGTTGGGTAACCGATTCGTATTCGTGCGCCTCCATCCACTCCACCATTTCCTTTTCGATCTTGCGGATCTGACCGATGCCGTTTTGCAGCAGTACCGAGCAGAGCTGGGCGACGTTTGCGCCCGCCAGCAAAACCTTCAGGACATCGAGCCCGCTGTGGATGCCGCTGGTCGCCGCCAGGTCGGCCTTGACCCGATCGTAGAGGATGGCAATCCAGCGCAGCGGCAGACGCAGCGCCTGGGGCGTGCTGAGCAGCACATTGGGACGAACCTCGAGGGTTTCCAGATCCAGATCCGGCTGGTAGAACCTGTTGAAGAGGACGAGCCCGTTGGCACCGGCTTCATCCAACCGCCGGGCCATGCCGGCCATGCTGCTGAAGTAAGGGCTCAGCTTCATGGCAACGGGAATGCTGACCACAGATTTGACGGCCTTGAGGATGTCAAGATAGGTCTGTTCGATCTCGGCGGCGGAGCGTGCCGGATCTGCGGGAATCATGTACACATTGAGTTCCAAGGCATTGGCACCGGCTTCCTGCATCTTCCGTGCGTATTCCACCCATCCGCCGATTGAGACCCCGTTGAGACTGGCAATGACCGGGATGCCGACCGATGCCCTGGCTTTGCGGATCTTGTTGAGATACCCCTCCGGCCCTACGCGGAAGGGGACGGTTGCTGGCAGGTACGTCAGCGATTCGGCAAAACTCTCGGTGCCGTGTTCAAGATGGTAGTCGAGCGCTGCGCGTTCGCGCGACAGCTGCTCTTCGAATAAGGAATAAAGTACGATTGCCGACGCACCTGCATCTTCCATCCGTTTGATATTATCCAGGTTATCCGAAAGCGGCGATGCGGAAGGAACCAGGGGATTCCGCAGGTTCATTCCAAGGTATCGAGTGCTCAGATCCATGTTTTCTCCTTTATCTGCTCCAGTATTGCCAAACCGTATGAAAAGTTAATACCCACTCCCAATCTTGGGGCAATTTATTATACCTTTGATGAGGCATTTCGTCTCGCATTACTCAACATTCCGACCTCAGACCTCAGACATCAGACCTCAGACATCAGACCTCCGACCTACAACTCACGGGGCGGAGGCCGGAGGTCGGAGGCAGGGGGATGGGGGTCTGAATTTCCCGGGCGATGCGGTGAGCCATCTTCACGCAATCATTGAGGCCAACGCCGTAAAAGGCATTGCCGACAAAATGGAGCCCGGGGCGCTGCGCTGCAAGTGTCTCCAGGCGGGCGCGGCGCTTGAGGTGGCCCAAGGTGTATTGCGGGATTCCCTGTTGCCAGCGATAGACTCGCAAGAATGACGGATCATCCGTGATTCCGACGAGGGCGCCCAATTCGCGGTGCAGGATGCGCCAGAGTTCATCCTCGGATAATCCTGACGCGCCGTGGTCCCCGGCGCCTCCCAACATGGAGCGAAATTGAATGTGCCCTTCCGGAGCGCGGTCCGCGAAAATCGACGAGGTCCATATGGATCCGAGTGTTCGCAGCCCCTCGGAACGGGGTATCAGGAAGCCGAAGCCGTCGAGCGGGTGTGCGATGCTTCCTCTCGTGTGACCGGTGGCGACCACCACAATGGGCGCGTAAGGAATGGCATCAAGCGCTTCCGCCAGCACCGAGTCGGAAGCCTCAAAGATTCGAGCGGCTGCATAGGTCGGACAGGCGCAGAGAAGGTTTCGGGTAATGATACGGCGTCCGGTCTGGTCGGCAACCTCCCAAAAGCCTTCCCGGCGGGCTGCCCGCGCGACGGGTCTATCCAACCTGATGATTCCCTGAAGCCTTGCCTGCAAGCGCTCGATCACCTGATCCAGCCCTCCTTTGAATGAGGTCAGGTATCCACCGGGGCCCGCCGGCCCGCTTGTCTTTTTTCCGGCCGGGACCGGGTGCGCCGGCCGTTTCGCGAACTGGCGCGCCAGCAAGGCCCGCACGAGTCCGCCATAGCGCTTTTCCATTTCGCGCATCACCGGAAAACAGGCCGGCAGGGAAAGCTCGCACGCCAAACCGCCAAAGATTCCCGAGACCATGGGATCGATAAAGGCCTCTGCGGCGCCGTATCCGATGCGCCGCGCGGCAAAATCGAAAACGGTCTCATCGCCGTCGTCATTGCGCCGCGGGATGAACGGTTCCAGGAAAATGCGCAGCTTGTCATGAAAACGCAATAATCCCGTGCCCAGGATTGCACCCGGCGAGAGCGGAACCGGATGCAGGCGTCCACCCTTCACGATGAAACGCTTCTGGCTGTCGGCATTGGCCGGCTCAAGAGCTTCGGAAAGGCCGATTTCCCTCACCATCTGCAAGGTCAGCGGTTCGCGGTCGAGGAAGCCGTTCGGTCCCCAATCGACCGAATACCCGCCGATGCGATCAGTGCCGATCGTCCCTCCGAGCCTTCCGGCAGCCTCCCAAAGCTCCCACCCGAGGGGACGGTCGGCCAATCCCAGCCAATGCGCCAGGGATAGCCCGGATATCCCGCCGCCCATAATTAATCCCTCCAGTTGCGGCAGAGAATCCACCGCGCCGGCGGCAGCAGGCAACGGATCGGTCGGCATTCGGAGTCCCCCAGCCAACTAAATGGTTCCAGGCAAAAACTTCATTGTAACACCAAATATTTTGAACCCCCGAAGGAGGTTTTTCATCTGAGTAATCAAAGCTGGATTCTTGGCGATGGAAATAGTAGAGTTTTCCCAAGAAAGCCTTGTAAGGATGGGCCTATGTACAGATATTCCAAATTCTTCTGGCTGATCGTGATTTCGATGGTGATGGCGCTTCCCTTGGCAGCGCAGGAGGCGGCCCAAACCCCCATCAAGGACCCGGAGATTGTGGTCCCCAGCGGAACGGTTCTCCCTGTGGTTTTGAATACCTACCTAAACACGAAAAGCACACAGGTAGGCGACGTATTTTATGCCGATACCACGTATCCCATCTGGATACAGCAGCGCCTGGTGATACCACGCGGTTCCATAATCAAGGGAATTGTCACCGCGGTTAACAAGCCGGGTACAATCAAGGGCAAAGGCAATATCGCGATCAAGTTCGATTCGATCCTTCTCCCCAATGGAGTCGAACGCGCCCTGATCGCGAATCTTCGCAGCATTCATGGCCCTGGCGCGGAAAAGATCGATCGCAAGACGGAGACCGTGGAACAGGGATCCGCCGGCGATAAAGGCGCCGAATTGGGCACCGTCGTGGGCACGGCAACCACCGGCGCAATGGTTGGAGGGATCGTTTCCCGCACCGGTACGTCCGCCGGTATCGGCGCAGGTGCGGGCGCGCTCGCCGGCGCAGCGATTGTTCTCCTCAGCCAAAAGCGGGACCTCTTGCTCGAGCCGGGCGTACAGCTGGATGTGGAGCTGAGGCAGCCCCTGCGGTTTGCCTATGCGGAGATCGAATTCAGGGAGGATCAGATCGACAGAGCACCTCGAGCGTTGGCAGCCAAGGCACGCAAGCCACAGGCCATCCGGCCATCCTTTCTCCCGGGATTCGGTATTCCGCGCATCTGGCGCTAGCTACTTTCTGTCGCGAATTTCGCTCCGCCCTCTGGCCCAGCCCCGTAGGGGCGGCAAGATAATAGCCCCGGGCGCAAGCCCGGGGTTAGGCGGGGAAGCAGCGCGGAGCCCTGGAGGGGCGACAGAAAGAGGTTGCGGACAAAGATCTTGCGGCCTTGCCAAGGCTACATCAATGCAACATCCTATCCGGGGGCTTGCGCCCCCGGCTACTGTCTTTCGGCCCTCCGGGGCTTTGCCGCGCGGTCGCGGACGGCATTTCGCGACAGATACCGGTTGACCCCGGCACCAGCCCGAAGACCCGGTTGCGCGACAACCTTCCGTGGATTCAAGCCTGCCTGGCATTACTGCATAAACTCCCTGGATCAGATCGCAGTTGACAAGGCCGACTGAGTTGGGATACTCATCCGTGACTTTGGGGCCATCCATGGCAAGCATATTCCGCTGGGCTGATATCCGACTTCTGTATATGCGCGAGTTGCGCTCGGCGCTGAGGGAGCGCAACATCGTCATCAACGGTATCCTGGTGCCGATCTTCCTCTACCCTCTGATGCTCTGGCTTATCTACACCGGGATCACCTTTGTGGGTGGGCAAACGGAGGGTTTTTCATCGCGCATGGTGTTGAAGGGGCTGCCGCAAGAGCATCTGGCCCTGATGCAGGAGTTCAAGCGCGATACCCGGATCGAATTGAAAGCTTCGCTCGATCCGATCGCCGACCTCCGCAATGGGGCAATTGATCTGCTGGCAGAATTCCTTCCCCCCGAAACCCCTTCGGCCTCCGTCGAAGGTAACTTCAGGATTCAGCTTACCTGCGACCGGTCCAAGGACCGCAGCACGATAGCCCGGGACCGTTTCGAAGAATTGCTCACCCGCTATCGGGATCGCTATTTTGAGCGCCGGGCCGGCGCGCTCGGCATATCCCCCGCGCAGTTGCAGCTGTTTTGGATCGAAACGCGCAACATGGCAACGAGCCGCCAGATGGGGAGTTTCATTCTCGGGCTGATGCTCCCGTTGTTTCTGATTATCATGGTCGCAATGGGGTGCATGTTCCCGGCAATCGACTGTACGGCCGGTGAGCGGGAAAAGTCGACCTGGGAAACTACCATGACGATTGCCACCCCGCGAGCCAACATCGTGGCGGCCAAGTACCTGTATGTGGCAACCATGGCTTCGCTCGCGGGGATACTCAATCTTACCGCCATGCTGTTATCGATGAAATCCGTCATGGCTCCACTCATGAGGGAACGCACGGACAGCCTGTCCTTTCAGATCCCCCTATTGTCCATCCCTGTCATCCTTGTGGTGACAGTCCTCCTGGCCCTCTTTGTCGCGGCGGGCATGATGATTCTCGCCTCTTTTGCACGAACCTTCAAAGAGGGGCAATCGATGGTGAGCCCATTCTATATTGCTGTCTTCCTGCCGATCTTGTTCCTGCAGGTCCCGGGAATTGAGTTTACGGTTGGATTGGCGCTGATTCCGGTGGTGAACGTTGCTATGGTGGCCCGGGAGGCGATCGCCGGCACCTTCCACTGGCCTCTCATCGGCATCACTCTGGCGGGGGAAGTGCTGTACGTGCTGCTGGCATTGTGGCTGGCTGCGGCCATCCTGCGCTATGAGGATTTCCTGATGGGCAGCTACCGAGGGGGGTTCGGTAAGTTTTTGAAGGGGCGACTGCTCGGCGGCGGGCGCCGGAGGAGGCAATGATCCATGGATCCAGTAATTGTGCGAGGCCTGGCAAAGACTTTCTATGATGAGGCGCGCGGCGAAGTGAAAGCCGTGCAGGGGATCGACTTCGAGTGCCGCGCCAGGGAGATTTTCGGCCTGCTCGGCGCCAACGGCGCCGGCAAGACCACCACACTTCGCATGCTCTCCACCGTTCTCATGCCGACGGGAGGGAGCGCTGCCATTCTGGGCCACGATATCAGCGCAGATCCAATGGCAGTACGCAAGTGCATCGGCTTCTACTCGGCATCAACGGCGCTTTACCCCCGCCTCACGGCCCGAGAAACAATCGAGTTTTTCGCGCGCATCAACCAGTACCCCGGGGACGTGAAGCAGCGTGTGGACTTCCTGGTCGAGCGGTTCGGCATCTCCCATTACGCATCTGCCCGGGTGGACAAGCTTTCTTCGGGCATGAAACAGAAGGTCTCGATTGCGCGCACCGTAGCCCATGACCCGCCGATTCTGATTTTCGATGAGCCCACGGTCGGTCTCGACGTGCTCAATGCCCTGGAGATGCAGGAAGTGATCAAGGAATTCCGCGCGCAGGGCAAAACCATCCTGTTCTCAACGCACATCATGAGCGAGGCCGAAAAACTCTGCGACCGGATTGCCATCATCCATGGCGGGCGCATTCTGGCTTGTGCTGACCTGGAGGAACTGCGCCGGGCAACGGGAGAACGATACCTGGAGGACATCTTCATTCACTACGTCAGGGGTCAGGGATGAACTGGCAGACCGTCCGGGTGATATTCAGCAATGAGCTGAGGATGATGCTGCGCGACCGGCGCGCCATCATCGTGGCGGTCGTCCTGCCTCTGCTCATCTGGCCCGTAATGTTCTATGCATTGAAAATAACGAGCGAGAACCGTGAGAAGAATCTGGCTGCGATCGTGTACAAGTATGTCGTAACCGGATCCCAGGCCGAGCAGGTCCGGAAGCTGATCACCCGGGGAGCGGCATCTTCGGCGCGGCAGGAGGAGCGGGAAAAAGGCGCCAAAGACCCCCTATCCGATTTCAAGTTTCAGGAAGTGCGGATGCCGGACCCCGCAGCCGCCCTCAAAGCTGCGGAGATCCACTTTTACCTCGAGGGATTGAGCGGCCCGGAAGCCGACGCCCTCTCCCAGAAATCCGATCCCAAGCCCCTCGAGGCTGATGCCGGCGCCTCAAAGTCAAAGGCGCCGGACCAGGCGGTAACACCGCCCCTGCGTCTTCCCGGCGTACCCTTGATGCGGATTTTCTTTCAGGGGGACCGCGACGCCTCCCAGGAAGGGAGTTCCAGGATGCGCGAACTGCTTCTCCGGGCGCGGCGCATGGAGAGGGATGAGTTTCTGCTGCAGCACGGTTTATCGGTCAAACCCGAGCAGGTTATGCCTGTGAGGGAAACCAGCATTGCCAGCGCTGCACAGATCACAGGCTCCTACCTGGGGCGTTTTTTAACCCTCTATTTGATGCTCTTCCTGCTGACCGGAGGTTCCATTGTGGCCCTGGACAGCATTGCCGGCGAAAAGGAACGCGGGTCGCTCGAAACACTGCTCACCACGGCGGCGCGCCGAGGTGAGATTGTGGCGGCCAAGCAGCTCGTCATCGTGGCCGTGGCTCTGGTCATCACAATCATACAGATCGGAAACATCCTGGCCTACGTAACCTTCAAGGTCATCAAGCTCCCCCCCGACTGGGTGATCGAGGCGCCGCCTGCAACCATTGTCACCTTGCTCCTGCTCTTCATCCCGCTGGCGGCGTTCACCGCTTCGATCCTGCTGATGCTTTCCGCCTTTGCAAAATCCTACAAGGAGGCGCAGCTCTATTTTTTCCCGGTTTACCTTTTGAGCTGGGTGCCCGCTCTTGCAGCAGTGCTGCCCGGCATTTCGTTGCGGTCAGCCATCATTCTGGTCCCCCTGGCAAATGTAAGCGTTGCCGTGCGGGAAATCATGGTCGGCAAGTTCGACTGGCCGATGCTGGTGTGCGTGTTCATCGTGATGTCGCTTGCCGCAGCCTGGGCAGTGCGAGCGTCCGCGCGCATGTTGTCGAAGGAAAGCCTGATCACCGGCGGAGAGACCGATGCGGCGGATATCGCCGGCGGTCCTGCGCTCTTTCCCAAGCATGTGCTGCGCTGGTACGCGTTGATGGGCGTGGCGCTTTTCGCAGCCGCGCTCAATGTTCCGCAGTTGTCCACCTTCCGCGCGCAGCTGCTCTTCAATGAGCTGGTCCTGTTCCTGAGCATACCGCTGCTGATGATCCGGAAGTACCGGTTGAATGTGCGGATGCCCTCGCTCTGCGCCCTGTAAAACCGCTGGTATGGCTCGCCGTGTTGCTGGCCATCCCGGCCGGGAACCTCACCGCAGTCGGCGTCTTCCGGCTCGCGAATCTGGTGTTCCCCGTACCGCAACGGATGCTGGAACAGTTTGGCCGAGAGCTCATGCCCGAGAGCATTCCGCTTTGGCAGTTGATCTTGTTTGCGGCGATTCTGCCCGGCATTTGCGAAGAGGTGGCCTTCCGCGGCACTTTGTTGTACGGCCTGCGGCGCAAGGTGCGCCCACTGCCCCTCGCCGTGTCCGTAGGATTGATCTTCGGATTCTTCCATGTGGCCCTGTTCCGCATTATTCCGACGGCATTCATGGGTGTGATGCTGACTGCCATGGCGCTGCTCACGGGATCGATCTTTCCGGGAATGCTGGTCCATGCCGGAAATAATGCTCTGGGTTTGTGGATGGGGAAGATGGAAATATCCGCCGGCAATCTGGCTTGGTGGTGGTACCTCGCGGCAGTTGCCGTTCTGGCGCTTGCCTTTTATATCCTGTATCGAGCCCGCACCCCCTACCCTGGTCTTCGTCCCTGAATCTTTAAACCACGAAATACACGAAATGTCTGAATCAGGGCTTACATATTAATTGGGATGTCAGTACTCTCTGAAGATAAAGCCCGATATGGGCTAGCTTTTATGCACCAGTTCAAGAAAGGCGCGCGCCGCGTGGCTCAAAGTGCGCTCGGCGGGATATACCAGGTATATCTTGCGTTCCACATCAAGTTCGCCGATCTTGATCTCCAGTAATGTTCCCTGCTCCAGTTCCTGCTCCACGCACATCCGGGGCAAAAACGCAACCCCCTCATTGCGCTGCACGAGTTTGCGGATCGACTCCACGGTCGGCATCTCGACATCCATGTTCAGCTGCACCTTCTGTCTTTGAAATTCCCGCAGCACGATCTCCCGATAGGGGGAATTCACGTTGTGCGCGATGAAGATTTCCATCCCCAGTTCCGCAATCGCCACGACATCGCGCCCGGCAAGCCGGTGCTGCGGAGAAACCACAAACGCAAGGCGATCGTTGTAGATAACTCTGGCCACCAGGCGCTTGTCCCCGGGATCATAGCTGATGACTCCCAACTCCAGGTCCCCCGAGATCAGCTGATCTGGAATCCGGCTGGAGAGGCTGCGACGCACCTGGACTCTGACCTTCGGGAAGGTGCGGCGATAGCGGGTCAGATGGCGCAACAGATACAGTGTCGTCGACTCATTGGCACCGATGATGAGCCTGCCGGCAGCATTGTCCCTGAGCTCCGCCAACGCATTCTCAAGCTCCCGCTGAAGGTTTTCAAACCTTCGAGCGTATTCGAGAACGATTTGCCCGGCATCGGTCAAAAGCAGCTCACGGCCTGATCGATCTATCAGCTTTTCGCCAAGGTCGCCTTCGAGGCGACGCACCATCATGGAAACTGCCGGCTGCGTGCGCAACAGCTTTTCCGCAGCCCGCGAAAAGCTCTTCTCAGTCGCTACCGCATAAAAAACCTTGATCGGGTAATAATCGATATCGCTGATATTCACTTTGGTCTCCATCAAAATTTCTTATTACATAAGCAGATCTTATATTAATACTCATAATTATAAATTTGTCAAATCAAACCGGAATCCCGATAATCTCTCCAATACAAGGTTGGGGAACGGTTCCATTCAGGGGAGAGATGCAGACAATGAATAACCGTGTTTACATATTTGACACAACGCTCAGGGATGGCGAGCAGTCGCCCGGATGCAGCATGGTAGTGGCGGAGAAAATGCAGATGGCTGCCAAGCTTGCAGAGCTTGGAGTGGATATTATTGAGGCGGGTTTCCCGATTGCCTCCGAGAGCGATTTCAAATCGGTGCAGAGCATCGGGCGGAGCTTTCCGGAAATGCGCGTAGCCGCCCTGGCCCGGGCGTGCAGGATGGACATCGAGCACGCCGCGCGCGCTCTCGCCATGGTCAAGCGCCCTCGTCTGCATACATTCATCGCCACCAGCGACATTCATTTAAAATTCAAACTGAAGAAATCGCGCCAGCAGGTGCTGGATGATGCAATCGCAGCCGTCGAGTTGGCGCACCAATACGTCGAGGATGTCGAGTTTTCCGCCGAGGACGCGACGCGCACGGATCCCGACTACCTCGAGCAGGTTTGCAGGGGCGTAGTTGCTGCGGGAGCTGCGACGGTCAATCTTCCGGACACCGTTGGTTATTCGACTCCCGACGAGTTCGGAGCGCTGATCGGGAGAATGGTGAGAGCTCTGGGCGACGATGTTATCGTCAGCGTCCACTGCCACAACGATCTTGGCCTTGCCACGGCCAATTCCCTGATAGCCGTTCAGGCCGGAGCGCGGCAGGTGGAATGCACGATCAACGGCATCGGCGAACGCGCCGGGAATTGTCCGCTCGAAGAGGTTGTCATGACCATGCGAACTCGGAAGGATCGTTTCCCTTTTGAAACAGGCATTGTCAGCGAGCACATTTTCCCAGCCAGCCGACTGCTCTCCCGGATCATCACCTTCGGCCCGCAACCCAACAAGCCGATTGTCGGGCGCAACGCTTTCGCTCACGAAGCCGGGATTCACCAGGACGGTTTCCTCAAGGAAAGAACGACGTACGAGATCATTGACCCCAGGACCGTCGGGATTCCGGCCAGCAGCCTGGTTCTGGGCAAGCACAGCGGCCGCCATGCTCTCGCGGACCGCTGTCATCACCTGGGGTATCCGGTGACCAGGGAAGAGCTCGAGGTCCTCTATCACAGGTTTATTACCTTTGCCGACAGCAAAAAGGGGGTAACCGACGACGAGATCATCGATCTGGTTCGCGAGATAATCTCGCGCTACTCCCGGGCGGTCGACGAGTAGCCCGCCTTCCGACATCCGACCTCCGACATCCGACATCCGACCCGATTGCAGAAAAAAGAGGTGGGAGGCCGAGTATGGGGGAGTCTTCGCCTCCGCATTTTCCCGATCGAGAATCCGCAATGGTGCCGCTACCGGCTGCACGCGCGCTGCCTCTACCATCCAGCGCGTCATCGACAGGCTACAATCCTTTGATCGGTGAGGGGTGCAATCGGAAGTGGGACTCACTCCTGGAGAAATCAAAACAAAAACGCCACG
>CAYGWQ010000074.1:0-19592 GCA_964353465.1 uncultured Acidobacteriota bacterium
CCGGGACCCACCAGGGTGTTTCTTGATTTTCGGCAGCTCAATTTTTTCCTGGGTTTCCACCATGAAGATCTGGTGATCCGAGTAGCGGTGACGATTGCGATACTTCTGGCTGCTCCACCAGATGGTAACCACAACTTCCCGCGGCACCCAGAATGCCTGCCGGGTTGCGCCGAAATGCACCTCGCTGAACCAGACCTCCGTGGTCTGCTGGTAGAGCATGACATCCGGCCTCGGGGCCAGGAGGTCTGTGCGTATCCGTACGATCTGATACGATATTGGATCAATCCAGGCGATTCCCTGAAACAGTATCGATGTCGATAGCAGCATGCTATCCGAGGTGAACGATCCGGTAACCTGCGCGATTCCCGGCCTCTGAGCAAAGGCGATTACATGAGAATAGGGTTCTTTGGACTGCCGGCCCAGGTACCGGTAGCTGGAGCCTGCCTGGTGGATAGGATGAAAGAAGATACCCACACTGGCAAAGCCCGAGGTCAAAAGGGAGGAGCCGCGCATCTTTTCGGGAGGGATTGGATGGCCTCTGTTGTCGGTTCGTGCCTCCTCCCAGAGGCCCAGCTCTCTGGGGTACACCGAATAGTAATAATTCTGCGTGACAGAGTCCTCGACCCTGTCGTCGCGGCCTAATACCTCACGGCGGACCTGCTCTTTCGAGGTAGTCTTGGGATAATCGAGAAAAAGCGTCGCTACTTTTTCTCCCACTCTTGACAACAACTGGGTTAGCGGTTCGTGTTCCTTGTCAAATTCCAGGCCGCCGAGCTCCTCGGAATACTCTTGCAGCAGTTCCGCGTCCGTGAGATCGACCACCGTCCTGGCTTTTGAGTACGCCGCAAGATCCGGCGGCAGCACTTGTTGCGCAAGGGGAGACATGGTTGCCGGCGATCCGGCGCTCACAGAGACGCAAATCGCGAGCAGCATGGCAAACAGTGGTATCGTAGGGATGCCGGATTGGACATTTATGAACATTCTCATGGGACCGGTCCCATCATATTCTCGGGAAGGTCCGGGGAGAAGGGTATTTCTATTCCGGTGAACCAAGCTGCGAAGGTTTGCGTAATGATCTCATAACAAAGAACAAGGGCGAGTACTGCGCTTCTCACGGTAACCGGCAATGGAAGTCCATATCATGCTGGAGCTCGAAAAGGTAAGCAAAAGCTACGGTACGTGCCTGGCTGTCGATGATCTTAATCTCCAGATTCACCGTGGAGAGATATTCGGCCTCCTGGGCCCCAATGGCGCTGGCAAGACGACCACGATTCATCTGATTGCCGGATTGCTGAAGCCCGATGCGGGGACGATTACGATTGGGGGGGTAGGGAACCCCTCGGCATCTTCCGTCCGTGTGCGGCTCGGCATTGCGCCGCAGATGTTGTCGCACTATGAGTATCTCTCGGCCCGCGAAAACGTCGGATTCTTCGGTCGCCTCTATGGCTTAGGCGGGAAGAGGTTGAACGAGCGCATCACTAAGGCTCTGACTTTTGTGGGCCTGGAAAACCAGAAAAAGCAAGCCGTGCGCACTTTCTCCGGCGGCATGAAACGGAGACTGAATCTGGCCATCGCGATCGTCCATGACCCGGAGATCATACTGCTCGATGAACCTACCGCCGGCGTCGATCCCCAATCCCGCAATGCCATCTATGAGAATATCCTGGCCCTGAAACAGCAGGGGCGGACGTTAATCTATACGACGCATTACATCGAGGAAGCGCAACGGCTTTGCGACCGTGTCGGTATCCTCGATCACGGACGCCTGCTTGCACTGGATACCGTAGCCGGGCTGATCAAAACGCATGCCGGGGCGCCCACTCTGATCGTATGCCGCGGGGACCAGGAAATCAGGATGCCCGCGCCAGATCCGCTGGCCGTTCTCAATGATCTGGCCAAAAAAGCTCCGGTCGATCAGTTCAGGCTCGAGCAGGCCACGCTGGAGCAGGTTTTTCTCCATCTTACCGGCAGGACATTGAGGGACTGATGCGATCCATTTGGACCCTGGCACAAAAAGATATGCGCCTGCTTTTCCGCGACAAGGCGGCGATATTTTTTACCTTTGGCTGGCCATTGGTGATTGCTATTCTTTTCGGCACCATCTTCTCCGGTCCCCAAGAACAGTCCAATCGCATCGCCATTGCCGTCGTTGATGAAGATCAAACCGGCCCGAGCGGCGAATTTATTGCACAGCTGCGCGCGGGAAATGATTTTGATGTGCTCACGACCGGCCGGGAGGCCGCCATCGCCCTGGTGCGCCAGGGCAAGAGAGCCTCTGCCCTTGTCTTGAAGAAAGGCTTTGGCGAAGCCAGTCAACGCCTCTTTTACGGCGGCCCGCCCCAAGTGGAGTTGTGGTCCGATCCCACTCGCAAAGCGGAAGCAGGCATGATCCAGGGATTGACTCTCAAACTGGCAGCGGAACGCTTCAACCGGGTCTTTTCCGATTCGGAGGCGATGCGCAGCCAGGTCCGGCAGGGACTGGAGTCGCTCAAGACCGCTCCCGATGTGAAGGACGCGGATCGAGCTCCGGTTGCGCGTTTTCTTGGTGAACTGGATACCTTTTTGGCGGTACCCCGGCTTGGCCAGGGGGGAATCAGCGGGCAGCCGCGCTGGCAGCCCATTGAAATCGAGGAACATGCCATCGCGAAACCGCCTTATAAAGGGCCCAGAAACGGCTATCAAGTGACGTTTCCACAGGGAATTCTCTGGGGGATCATCAGCTGCATCATGACCTTCGGCATCAGTTTTGTTACCGAGCGAACCCACGGTACGCTGATGCGGTTGCAGGCTTCGCCTATTACCCGCTTTCAATTGCTGGCCGGCAAATCTCTGTCCTGCGTGCTGGCGATCCTGATTGTCGTGACCTGTCTTTTTGTCATAGCCCGCCTGGGCTTCAGGGTGATTCCACAATCCTTCCCCTTGTTCCTGCTCGCTGTCATTTCCACAATGATTGCCTTCGTGGGCATGATGATGCTCCTCGCATCACTCGGCAAGACCGAGCAAGCGGCGGCGGGGACCGGATGGGCGATCCTCCTTCCTCTTACCATGCTCGGAGGGGGCATGATTCCGCTTTTCCTCATGCCGAGCTGGCTGGTGGAGGCCAGCTATCTCAGCCCTGTCCGGTGGGGCATTCTGGCTCTTGAGGGGTCGATATGGCGCGGATTCTCTTTGGCTGAAATGGCGGTCCCGTGCGGTATTTTGGCCGCCATTGGCCTGGTCTGCTTCATTGCCGGCGTGCGATCGATCCGCCTGGACTCCTAGCCTGCTTTTCAAGCCAACGCATCCGGGTATTGCTTGGTTTCTGTCGCAAAATTCGCTCCGCCTTCTAACCCAGCCCCGTAGGGGCGGCAAGATAATAGCCCCGGGCGGAAGCCCGGGGTTGGATCGAAAAGCAGCGCGGAGCCCTGGAGGGGCGGCAGAAAAAGGTTGCGGACCAATGCCTTTCGCCCCAGCCGGGGCTCTATACATACAACATCCTATCCGGGGGCTTGCGCCCCCGGCTATTATCTTTCTGCCCCTCCGGGGCTCAACTGGCGCATTCCGCAGCAGAATTTCGCGACAGATACCAGTTACTCCGACAAGTACCGTCGCGCAGCATGGTTGCCGTCCCAAGGCATCCGGCCGGGACTGCAGCATCCACGTCCGACACATAATTTGCCTTCTGGCTTCGCGGGCTTGCGATATAGAATCGTCGGCATTGCATCGAAGAGGTGTTCGCATGGTTGACGGGCCAACGGGAAAATCGCGGTCGGCTGCAGCTTCATCCCGCGATCGAACCCCTCCCTCTTCGCCAGTACTACTATCCGGGTCTCGACGACCAGCAAGGAAGGTATGAGATGCGACGAACTGTGGTAACCGCTTTTCTCGGCCTGGTAGCATTAACAATCGCCCTCGGCGCCCAAACGAAGCCGCCGGCCACCTTCGCCGATTTCGGCCAATGGGAGACGCTCGTGACGACAGGCAGCAATGGAGGCCTCTCGCCGGACGGGCGCTGGCTTACCTACGGTATCAACCGGTCGAACCGGAATAACGAATTGCGCATAGTCAAGCTTGCCGACGGTACTGCGAAGATCGTCGCTTTCGGCGCGCAACCGGTCTTCTCGGCCGACTCGAAGTGGCTTGCCTATACCATCGGTCAGTCCGAAGCCGAGCAGGAAAGGCTGCGAAGTGAGCAGCGGCCCGTGCAGAACAAGCTCGGCCTGCTGAACCTTGCATCCGGGGAGACGACGACCATGGATGCGATCGAGTCGTTCTCTTTCAGCCCCGACGGCGCCTATCTTGCGCTGCGGCCCTACGGACCGGAACGCGCAGCAGCAGCTGCAGTTCCTGCTGCCGGCGGTCGCGGGGGCGGTCGCGGCGGCGGTGATGGATCTGCCGCAGCTGAAGAGGCATTGGGCACGAGCCTCGTGGTCCGGCATCTGGCTTCGGGCCGGGACACCAGTTTCGGCAATGTGTCGCAGCACGCCTGGCAGGACGCGGAGCGCAGCCACCTGCTGGCGATGATTATCAGCGCCTCCGGCAAGACCGGCAACGGCGTGCAGTTGTTCGACCCGGAAACCACGGTCCTGCGTGTGCTCGATTCTTCGTCTGCGGTTTATACCGACCTTGCGTGGCGGCGGGGAAATCCGGACCTGGCAGTGCTTCGTGCGAAGACCGACGATCGGAAGGATGGCTCCACCTATGCCGTGCTCGCCTGGACCGATCTGGGCAAGAACGAACGCCAACGGATGTACGATCCCACCTCGGATGCGACATTCCCGGCAGGCATGCGCACCGTCTCGTTCCGCCGGCTATCATGGTCGGATGACGGCGGCGTGCTGTTTCTCGGCATCGCCAAGTGGGATGACAAGATAACCCCGCCGGCTGGTCGGGGCGCCCGTGGGGCCGCCGCATCCGGAGATGCCGAACAGGGGAGCCGGGGAGGCAGAAGCGGGGCGGCTGCGGCTGATCAGCCCTCGACCATCGAGATCTGGCACTGGACCGACGTGTTTGTCATGCCCAGGCAGAAACTCAGCGCTGCCCAGGACCGGCGGCGCAACCTGCTGGTTGCCTGGCATCTCGACAGCGGCAGGCTCGTGCAACTCGGCAAAGACTTTGTGAACGAGGACGTGAGGCCGATCCGGCGCACGAATCTTGCCTGGGTGGCCGAATGGTCGAAGTATGCCTTCGATCGCACGATAGGCCGGCCTGCCGCCGACCTCTATCTCGCGGACATTACGACCGGCGCACGCACGAAGCTCAAGGACAACATCAACGACCGTTACGTGCAGGCGAGTACCGGAGGCAAGTACCTGCTTTTCCGGCAGGACGATCACTACTGGACCGTCAATCTGACCACGCGCGCGATAACCAACATCACGAAGAGCGCACCGGTGTCCTTTATCGACAAGGAGTCGGACCAAACAAGCCCGGAGAAGCCGCCTTTCGGCATCGGCGGCTGGACGAGAGACGATGAGGCGGTTCTTTTCTATGACAAGCTCGACGTGTGGCAGGTCGCTGCCGATGGCTCGAAAGCCCAGCGGCTGACCGACGGCACGGCCGAACAGGTGCGGCATCGCCTCGTCCGGCTGGATGGAGCCGGCGGCGGCCGGGGAGGCGGTGGCGGTGAGTTCGGGCCGGCTGCTGCCGACCTGGGGATCGATCTCAGCAAGCCGCTGTATGTAAGCGCGTTCGGCGACCGCACTAAGAAGTCGGGCTATGCCCTGTTGAAGCCGGGGAGTCCGGTCACACGCCTCCTCTGGCTGGACAAGAGCGTGGGTGCACTCGCCAAGGCGAAAGATGCCGAAACCTACGGCTACAGCATTCAAGACTACGATGACTCCCCGGACATCTTTGTCTGCGGCCCGGATTTAAAGGACGCGAAGCAGATCACGGCCACCAATCCATTCCAGAGCAACTTCGCCTGGGGCCGGAGTGAACTGATCGAGTACAAGAGCGACAAGGGAAGGCCCTTGCAGGGGGCGCTTTACTACCCCGCCGGTTATGAGCCGGGCAAGAAGTATCCCATGATCGTCTACAACTACGAGCTGCTGTCGCAGAATGTCCACCGCTACGTCGTGCCGTCCGACATCAGCTATTACAACAATGCCGTCTTCACGAGCAGCGGCTACTTGGTGCTGGAGCCGGACATCGTCTTCAGGCCGCGGCAGCCGGGATTATCGGTGGTGGAGTGCATTACTGCCGGGGTGAAAAAGGTGATCGAAATGGGGGTCGTCGATCCCAAACGCATCGGCATTGTCGGGCATTCGATGGGCGGCTTCAACACGTCTTTCGTTGCGACCCACACGAACGGCATCTTCGCCGCCGCGGTTGCCGGCGCGGCCATGACGGACCTGGTCAGCTATTACGGCGACCACCACTGGAGCTCGGGCATCGCGGAGACCGACCATATCGAGACAGGCCAGGAGCGCATGGTCGTGCCGCTCTACGAGGACCTGCAGGCGTACATCGACAATTCCGCCTATTTCAATGCCCACAACATGACGGTGCCGCTCCTGCTCGAAGTCGGCGATAATGACGGCACGGTCGCCTGGCACCAGGGGATCGAGCTTTACAACGTAGCCCGGCGCGCTAAAAAGAACGTCGTGATGCTGGCCTACATGGGCGAGGACCACGGCCTGCGGCAAAGGAACAACCAAATCGACTACCAGCGCCGCATCCTCGCCTGGTTCGCGCACTATTTGAAGGGTGAGCCCGCGGAGGCGTGGATTGCCCGCGGTCAGAGTTTCCTCGATCGGGATGCGGAGCTGAAGCGGTCCCCGACCAAAAAGTAGGTCCGGGACGAAGCTCAGGGAGTTTTTTCAGAGGAGGTGTCCCTACCAAAAACCCTGTACTGAGCAGCAATTTCGCGAGGCCATCCGAGACGAGGGACCAGCACGCTATCTGATCCATGACCGGGACAGCATCTATTCCGCCGACCTAGATTTGGCCCTCAAATCGATGGGCCTCAAAATCCTGAAGACGCCGGTGAGGGCGCCGACAGCAAACGCCTATTGTGAACGGCTGATAGGCACCATTCGAAGGGAGTGCCTGGATTTCATGATCCCGCTTAACGAAAGGCATCTGCGACGGCTTCTCACGGAATGGACAGCTCACTACAACAAGGGTCGACCTCACTCGAGTCTGGGACCGGGGATTCCTGATCCTTCGGTGGCTTTGTCGGCTGTCGGGCCTCACAGACATCATATTCCACGTGATCATCAAGTGGTTGCCAAACCTGTTCTTGGCGGCCTGCATCATGAATATCGACTTGCGAAGGTTGCCGCCTGAAAATCGAGGTACTGTTGATTCGGTTTTCGTAACATTTTTGCGGAGCACAGTGTATCAACATCGGTTGGATTTCGTTCTGCGCACATCCTCACTCCTGGTCTCTGCTATCGGCCCACGAGTCACACTTATTGTTTCAACCGACCCGCGCTTATTTCGCGCCAAAGAAAGATTGCCGACGGGGAATCGACAGGCGTCAAGGCTTTCGACCGAAGCGAAGTATTAGCGAACGGCAGGAGGAAGGCAGGGGCCAGAGCCGATCCGGCTCCTGGCCCCTGTTAGCGACATGCGGTTTAGCGCTTTCCTTGATCGTGAGGCACAACCACCTGCGCTGTTTCGAGCAGAGAGTATCCAGAGGAGGTGGTGGCACGATAGGTGATGAAATATGTGCGCCCGTTCCCACCGCCTTGCCGGGTGGCACGGAGCTGGAAGCTCCTGCAATCCGTACCGGGCATTGCCCCCTGTATATCGTTCGGCTCGAGAGGCTCGTTGCTGGAGATCGAAACCAATTCTACTCGCGGGTTGGGGTCGAGCGTGTTGTCAACAAGGATGTAGGCGGTCACCCGCGCGAGTTTATTGTCCGGGGGCCAGAGGATGTTCGGCATCATTGCGACCCTGAGGGTCGGATTCAGCCGCGCCACAACGAACGGCGAAAGGGAGGCCACTTGCCCGCAAATGATGTTGCCATTCCGGGATGTGGTGATGTCGGTCCAGATCCCCCCTTCGAAGTGCAGCAGACGCAGAACGGAGTCGCCCGCGAAGGTCACGCCTGAGGAGTCAACGCACACTGTGATGGATCCCGTGAAAGCCGCCGTCGTTTCGACATTGTAGAATACGGCTGGTTCACCTAAGGAGAATGCGTCCGGGATAGCTGGGCCGCTCGCGGATGTCGTCAGGGACGTGTTGCCCGCCTGGGTCACGCTGTCGAAGGTAATGCTTACAGGTGTTGAACCTGTCGTGGAATCTTTCGGGTCAATATCGACGTTGGATCCTACAGGGGTGGGAGTGAGGGATAAGGGGACAAACAGGAAAACCGAATCTATGAACGTTCCTCCGGAAACACGTACCCACAGGGGGAAACGTCCACCGCTGTTCCATGCATTCCCGATGTTGGAAACGACGGTGGCTCCTCCGCCGAACTGCGGTGCGATCACGCCGCGCACGATGACTTTCTCAATGCTGTCATCCGTGTTCACATGCCAGATGCCGGCTAATGGATCTCCACCCTCCGTGAACGTGCCTTGAAAGGTAAGCTCGCCTGTCTGGTCCAGCCGGAAACTCTCCGCCAGGTAATTGTTTAAGCTGGTAGCTATCCTGCCGAATGTGCCCGTGGTCCCGGGCGCGAGCTGCCCCTGCAAAACAATAGCATGAAGGTTGCCTGTGGCGCCGCGGCGCATGAAGTAGCCCGAATTCGAGCTTCCGCCGGTCAATTCAGCGCGAAAAACGATGTCATGGGAGTCGTTCATCGTGATGTCCGGCAGAGCGCTGGCAATGGAGAAAAAACCGCCCTCGGGTGCCGCATCCCCGTCCAAGGCCAGAACCGTCAGAGCACCTGATGCGGAGCCTAGAAAGAACCCGCCTCGCCGGGCGCCATTCAATGTCGCACTGAAGGCGACTTCACCCTCAGTATTGAAAGCGGGGAAACCAAAACCGGAAAAGGAGGTCCCATATGGGCCAGGATCCCCTGCTTCCACCACCTCGGCAGGATTGCTGCCCGGCGTGCCGATGTACACCCCCAGGCGTTGAGTGGCGCCGACCTGGGTGTTCGCCAGAAAGGCCACTTGGCCGGCCTGGTTGATACTAACCGATCCCAATGAGGGGAAGTTCGCAAAGGTGCCGTCATCGGGTGATCCATCTCCCACGAGCGCGACCTTCAAGGGAGCGGCATCCGTGGTGCCCACAAACAGGCCCGCAGGCGACGTCGCAACTCCCTCCAGGGAAGCAGAAAAGACCACCTGGCCGGCGTCATTCAACGGCCTGGGAAGGAGGCCGCTCATGTTCACCGCAGTGAGTTTTCTGCCGGTTCCCGGCTCGATGTCTCCGGTTGCAGCAACTTTCCTCTGCACTCCCGTCGAGCTGCGCAGAAAAATCCCGGTGACGACGCGATTCGGTCCACCGATGATCTGGGCACGGATTGCAACGGTTTGGCTGGTGTTGATGAAAACCGTGCTGGTAGTCAGGACGCGGATGAGGCCGCCGTCAGGTACTGCATAATAATAGGAAATCGCTTTTTCGAACTGGAGGTAGGATAGCATAGGTTGGGCCGGAAAGGCTGCTGCAATATCCCCGTCACCGAGGGGAAGGGGCAGCGGGGGACCAGAAATGGAGGCGAAGGGGGCGCAGGCGCGCCCCCTTCGTCGTCCTCTCCAAAGCACACTTCTTCCCGGACGGCGCCGGCAGGATTGTCCGAGGTTCAATAACGCAAGCCACCCGGAGGTTTAGTTGGTCCCGTCGGACGACCTGAGGTCATCCACCCACGCTGGGATTTCGAGATCATAGTGTAATCGATACAGACCAACGGGAGGGTGAGCCATATGTCGGGCCAGGCGTTCTCGCGCCTCATGGTCTTCTGAAGGAACTTCTCAGCCTTCTCCAGCGTATGTATTATACAAAAGGAATAATACCTATGGATGGAGATAATGACAGGCCACCAACTTGAGACTCTGCTTTTCCAATGGGAAGAAACCTATAAAAAAGGGCTGCTCACCTTTTGGGTGCTTTTGCTTTTAGCCCAGCGCAAGGCCTACGCCTATGAAATGAAGGGAGCAATCGTCGAGCTGAGCCGAGGCTCAATCAACGCGGATGAGAACAGTATATACCGCGCACTTAACCGCTTAGCACAATCCGGCCTGGTGGGCAGCGAGGTGCAGCCTTCCGCGACGGGGCCCAGTCGCCGTTATTTCTTCCTTACCGATCTCGGCCGTGAACTTCTCTCCCGTTTCATCAGCCGGAATATCCTGGTCTTCCAGCACCCGGATGTGGCGGCCCGAATTCAAGAAATCACTTCATCAGGCGTCGGGAAAGGAAATTGATATGCAGGAGATACCACCTACTGTTAAGGAAAAAAGATCGAAGACCTTGAGGAGACTTTTGTGGATTTGTTTCGGAGGCATTTCCATCCCCATCCTCTTGATGGCGATCCCTGTGCTATTCATATTCGGTGCCAGAACTGCTCACACTGAGGGATTGCGCGCAGGTGTCATGCTGCCGTTGCTCGGATTTAGCCTGCTGATCATTCCATCGGTCATTGGGTTGGCATGCTTGGTCATTTATCACGTTTTCAAATACCGCCTGGAAAAAGAAGATGATTTTTCCTTTGAAGCCGGTACAGCGTGAGGAATCGGCTTTTGAGCGGAGGCTTTTTGCGTTAATTGTTTTGAGATTCTGAACGGCCGGGGGCGAATATGCAAAATCTGTGGCAGGATTTGCGGTTTGGCATGAGGCTGATCTTACGCAATCCCGGGTTTGCGGGGTTGGCTGTGCTCGTGCTGGCATTAGGCATAGGAATCAACACCGCTATTTTTACACTGGTCAATAATCTCGTTTTCCGTCCGCCGGCATTTGACCAGCCCGAGCAGTTGGTGGGATGTTTCAGCAAGAACACCAGGACGCCGAATTCTTACCGCCAATTCTCCTACCCCAACTATGTCGACCTCCGGGAAGGGAACACGGTGTTCAGCAGCCTGATGGCGCACTCGGTGGCTATGGTCGGTATCAAAGAGGGCGATACCACACGCCGGGTTTTTGCGGAAATAGTCTCCGCCAATTACTTTCAAACCCTCGGAGTCACCTTGTGGCGTGGGCGGACCTTTACGCCGGCCGAGGAGAAGCCTGGCGCAGGTCTTCCGGCGGTCATTGTCAGCTATGAATACTGGCGGCGGGCGGGACAGGATCCGGATTTCGTCGGGAAAAGCCTGACGATCAATGGCCGCGCCTACACCGTGGCGGGGATTGCCCGCGAGGGTTTCACCGGCCGGACGGTGGTTGCCTCTTCCGGCGTGTGGTTGCCGCTGGGAATGTATGAATCGACGGTAAACGACTTTATCGACATCAGACGGCCGCTGGCAGAGCGCAGCAACCATTGCCTGTTTCTGGTGGGCAGGCTGCAAGCCGGCGTCACGCCTGCCGCAGCCGACAGCCAACTGGCTGTTCTTGCTGCCCAGCAGGAAAAGGCGTATCCCAGCGAGAATGAAAATCAGACGATCCTCACGCATAGCCTCACGCGATTTTCCCTGAGCACCGAACCGAGGGATGAATCCGAGCTGACCGCGGTGTCGATCCTGCTGGCCGCCATGGCTGGCCTGGTTCTGCTGATCGCCTGTTTCAATCTCGCCAACATGATGCTGGCGCGCGGCACCGCGCGCCGGAGAGAATTTGCCGTGCGTCTGGCTCTGGGCTGCGGCCGCGGGCGGATTGTCAGCCAGCTGGTCACGGAGGGTTTCATCCTTGCCCTGCTCGGAGCCGCTGTAGGATTAGGGCTCTCCGTATGGGGCAATCGCCTGCTGATCTATTCATTGAACACCATTTCCCCGATCACGCTGGACATCCGTTCGGCGCCTGACATACGGGTCTTTGCCGCCATGCTGGGATTCTGCCTCTTCAGCACAGTCATCTTCAGTCTGGGACCGGCCTGGAAAGCGGTAAAACCGGATGTGGTGACATCTCTCAAAGAGTGCACCGGTGAAGATGCCGCCGTCGGCCATGCGCGCCGGATTTTGTCATCGCGCAATCTGCTGGTAGTTGGACAGCTCGCTTTGTCATTGGCCTTGTTGACCGCAGCGGGACTGTTCGTCCGGGGCGCGCTCAAAGCGGCCAACGTGGATCCCGGATACAGTCTCACGAACGGCATACTCGTGGAGCTCGATGCAGCGCTTGGCGGCTATGATGAAGCGCAGGGCCGGGCGGCGTATCGCCGGGTCCAGGAGACCCTGTCGTCGCTGCCGGGAGTGGCTTCCGTCAGCCCGGCGGCCACGGCCCCGTTCGGGATGGTTTCGCTGGGCCGCACGGTGCTCAAGGCGGAAGATGCGGCGCGCGATCGGCCGGAGACGCGCAGCCAGATCCAGACTGCCTCGGCGCGATTCAATATCATCGGAGCGGATTATTTCCGCACCCTAGGGGTGCGCCTGCTGCGCGGGCGCAGCTTCACCGCTGCAGAAGAGCAGCCGGGCAGGACTGCGCCGGTCGCGATCATCGACGAATCCCTGGCCCAGAAACTCTGGCCGGGACAGGATCCCTTGGGCAGGCAGGTGGTGTTCAGGAGCGGCGATGATAAAGAGAAATCCGGGATCGAAGTGGTCGGAGTGGTGCCCACGCTGCGCGATTCGCTGCTGGATTCCCGGACGGAGTCGCATGTCTATGTCCCTTTGGGGCAGGCATATCAATCCAACATTCATTTCCTTCTGAGCATGCGGGCTCAGCAACCGGCAGCGGAAGCCGCCCTGATGCAGGAAATCCGGCACGCCCTTCGTTCGGCGGACGAACATCTTCCGATCCTGAGCCTGAGAACGCTGCGCGCGCAGCTCGCCGGCAGCATGGACTTGTGGCTGTTCCGGACGGGCGCGCGGATGTTCTCCATTTTAGGCCTGCTGGCGTTGTTCCTTGCGGTTGTCGGCGTGTATGGGCTGAAAGCCTACACGGTGGCCCGCCGGACACGGGAGATCGGAATCCGGATGGCTCTTGGGGCAACGATCCGCGACACGCTGCGGATGGTACTCAAAGAAGGCTTGTGGCTGACTTTGCTCGGAACCGGGATTGGCCTGGCCATCGCTCTGTTGATCGGGCGCTTTCTGAGCAGTCTTCTCTATGAAGTCAGTCCGTTGGATCCGGTTGTGCTTCTGGCAGCGCCGTTGCTTTTGGCAGCGGTATCATTGCTGGCATCCTATTTCCCGGCACGCCGTGCCGCCAGGGTCGATCCCATGGTTGCCCTGCGTCATGAATGAGCAATGGGCAACGGCCCACGACAGATGCAATAACAACCACGAAAAACACGAAGAGGTGCCCGCGACAAGCGCAGGATACCCGGCTCCATTTCGTGTATTTCGTGGTTTGCTAAAGCGGCTCGAGCTACCCCTTGACCTCTTTGTGCTCTCTCCCTTCATGATGATCCCGCTGCGCCTATCTGTTACAATGGGAATCATGATTCTCGCTCCGCTTGTCCGCCGGTTGGTGTTCGCTCTGGCGTTGACTTCTGTCCTGTCGCCTCCTGCGAGGGCGCAGGAGGATCAGGTCGTTCATGAGGTCAGGAGCCAGTTCCAGCTCATAACCGTGCGAGATACGGCCAACGGGTACCGGCAGTTGATCTTCGACGGCAGATTTGATGGCACGGACGCGATCCAATCGGAGATGAATCTCGCGAACCACGAAGAGCTGACGCTCTCCTATGCCCGTCACATTATGACTGCGCTGCCCGTAGCGGCCAGGATCAAGCGCATTCTGATCATCGGGCTGGGCGGGGCAAGCATGCAGCGTTACCTGCACAAACTTCTCCCCGATGCCACTATCGAAACCGCAGAGCTTGATCCCGAAATCCGCAGTGTCGCCGCCAAGTTTTTTTTCTTCAAAGAAGACGACCGTCAAATCGTGCATTTGGGTGATGGTCGGACGTTCCTTGAAAATTCGAAGGCCAGGTACGACATCATTTTTCTGGATGCGTTCAGCGCCCTGTCGATTCCGGACCGGCTGGCGACGCAGGAGTTTCTGAAGGTGGTCCGCGATCATCTGGCTGATGGGGGCATGGCCTGCGCCAACCTGTGGGATGGCGAGGCGGACTACTACGACATGGTAAAAACCTACGCCGTGACATTTCCCGAAGTGCATGTCGTGAAGTGCGCCTACTCGGGCAACAGCATCCTGCTGGCGCTGCCCAAGCAGGTGGATCTCACGGTGAAGACCTGGATGGCCATGGCTGAGGCATTCGAAAAGACGTGCCCGACAGGCCTGGACCTTGCCCAGCTGATCGCTCGCGGCGCTGCCGAGAAATTGTATATTCCCGAAACTGCCCGGGTCCTGCGCGACAAGTGATGGCGGTGTCAGATCTGCAAGAGCCAAAGAACGACGCAGATCTCCGCGCTTTTTTTGTTTTTACAGGTCTGACACTGCGGAATTGAGGTGGTGAAATGAAGCCGGTGAACAGGCTCGTGCTTTTAGCGGTGGTCGCGTTGGCCGCAATCCTCGTCGCAAGCCATACCCGGCGCGCCGGCGCCCAGGAGCAGGAAGCGCTCCGCGGCACCGATCCTCCGTCGAACGCCATGTGGCTTGACGGCCTCGACCTTGCCAAGATGGTGCAACGCCGCGGCACGCCGCGCGCCGGCAGATCGGGCTCGGGGCGCGGCGACGCGCCCCTGAGTCTGGGCGGGGTCGTCTATACACACGGGATCGGCACGCTTTCCATCAACGAGCTTATCGTCGACCTGAAAGGCCAGGCGACGCGCTTCGTATCGATGGTCGGAATCGACGATGCGGCGAAGAACGGCCAGGGATCGGTGAGGGTAGAGGTGTGGGTTGACAATAAAAAGGCATGGATCAGCAACGTCATCAAAGCCGGCGATCCGCCACAGCTCGTCTCTGTCGACCTGACAGGCGCGCGCTTCCTTGAGCTGCTGATCGACGACGGTGGCGACGTGAGCACCGGCGACTACGCGGACTGGGCAGGTGCGCTCCTCTACATGAAACCCGGCGCCACGGCGAAGCCCGAGAGTTGGACGTTTCCCTCCGAGCCTGCGCCGCCGATCGCTTCCGGCGCGCCATCCGAGCCCCGCATTCATGTGCCCCACATCACGGGTGGCACTCCGGGCCGTCCCTTCCTGTTCAGAATTCCGGCGACCGGCGACGGTCCGCTGGCATACTCCGCGCGCAACCTGCCCGCGCATCTATCCCTCGATTCCCGGACCGGCATCATCACCGGCACGATCGCCTCCGCCGGCCGCTCCGATGTCGAGGTCACCGTCACCGGGCCAAAGGGCAAGGCGACAAGCAAGCTGACCATCGTCGGGGGCAATGATGCACTGGCGTTGACGCCGCCGCTCGGCTGGAACTCCTGGAACGTCTGGGGCGGATCGGTCGACGACGCGAAAGTGCGGGCCGCCGCGGATGCCATGATATCGAGCGGGCTGGCGGCTCACGGTTACCAGTTCATCAGCATCGACGACGGCTGGGAAGGGAAGCGCGACGCAAACGGCGTGTTGCAGCCCAACCAGAAATTCCCCGACATGAAAGCCCTCGCCGAATACGTGCACGGCAAGGGTCTGAAGATCGGCATCTATTCCTCCCCGGGGCCGCGAACGTGCCAGGGGCTGGCAGGCAGCTACCAGCACGAGGAGATCGACGCGCGCACCTGGGCCTCATGGGGGATCGATTTGCTGAAGCACGACTGGTGCTCGTACTCCGGAATTGCGAAGGACAACAGCCTTGCCGAGCTGCAGAAGCCCTACCTTATCATGCGCGAAGCCCTGAAGAAGGTGGATCGCGATATTGTTTACAGCCTGTGCCAATACGGGATGGGCAACGTGTGGGAATGGGGCGCCGATGTCGGCGGCAATTACTGGCGCACGACCGGCGATTTGACGGATGTCTGGTCCAACATGGCTGCGGTGGGCTTCCGCCAGGCGGGGCGCGAAAAATGGTCGCGACCCGGGCACTGGACCGATCCCGATATGCTTGTGATCGGCAAGGTGGGCTGGGGGCCGAATATTCACGACACGCGGCTCACACCCAATGAGCAGATCACCCATATTACCCTCTGGACGATTCAGGCCGCCCCGCTGCTGATCGGCGCCGACATGTCGCAGTTCGATAAGTTTACGACGGACCTCATGACGAACCCCGAGGTGCTCGAGGCCAACCAGGACGTGCTGGGTCGCGGCGCTGCGCGCGTCTGGCAGCAGGAGCGGCTTGAGGTCTGGTCCCGGCCGCTTGCGGATGGGACACGGGCGGTTGCACTCTTCAACCGCGGGTTGCAGGCTGCCCGGGTGTCGGCGCGCTGGCAGGATATTGGCGTGACCGGCAGGCAGCCGGTGCGGGATCTCTGGCAGCACCGCGACCTGGGAATGTTCGCAGATGCGTTTGCCGCAAATGTGCCGGCGCATGGGGCGATGCTGGTCAAGGTTGGACGGCCGGGTAGTGGCCTAAAAAAATAGCCGCGCAATACACGAAATATACGAAATATAAAAGAGCTTTCTCCGGTTTGAGGGATACCGGGGACGGGAGTGCCCGGCTGTGGGAGGACAGGATCATGAAGGATGATGTGCCGCGTCGCGTTTTCCTGAAGACAGTGCCGGCCGCAGCGTTCGCGCTCCAGGCCGCCACAAATGGGGCCGAAGCCGCATCGCCGGCTCCGGCCGGCGGCGCGGTGCCGCGCCTCGAGCCGTTCGATTACCAGGGAGTGCGCCTGCGACCAAGCCGCTGGCAGCGCCAGGTTCAGGCCGGCCGCGATTTCTACCTCGGCATTTCCGATGACGACATCCTGCACGGATTCCGTGCCGCAGCGGGTTTCCCGGCTCCCGGCCGGCCGCTGGGTGGCTGGTGCGGCAAGGACAGCAGCACCGTATTCGGCCAGTGGCTGAGCGGCATGGCGCGCATGTACCGCGCGACCGGCGACACCGCGATGCGAGACAAGGCCCTGGGCCTGGTTGCGGGGTGGATTAGGACGATCCGGCCGGATGGCGATACCGGCATGCGGCACTACCCGTTCGACAAAGTGGTGTGCGGCCTTGTGGATCTGCAGAAATACGCCGGATACCGCGAGGCCGGCGCCGTGCTCGAACGGTTGACCGCGTTTGCCGTAAAGAATTTCGAGCGCATGCAGAAACCGCTGGCAGATCCCTCGCACAACCAGCACTACTACGGCCTGCCGCAGGAGTGGTACACGCTGTCCGAAAACCTGTACCGCGCCTACCGCCTGACGGGAAATCCGGTTTTCCGGACCTTCGGTGACGAGTGGCTCTACCATGCCTACTGGAGTAAATTCGCCGCCTCGGCCGCGCCGCCGGATGCGCACGGCGTGCATGCCTACAGCCACGTCAACAGCTTCAGCAGTGCAGCCATGGCATACGAGGTGACCGGCGAGGCGAAGTACCTGGCAATCATCCGCAACGCATACGAGTACCTGCAGCGGCATCAGTGCTACGCTACCGGAGGCTACGGTCCCAACGAGAGGTTCACGGCTCTCGACGGCAGCCTGGGCCGCGCGCTCGACACGCGCTCCGATACCTGCGAGACCTCGTGCGGCTCCTGGGCGGGATTCAAGCTAGCGTGTTACCTGATGCGCTTTACGGGCGCGGCGCAGTATGGCGACTGGATGGAGCGCCTGCTTTATAACGGCGTGGGAGCAGCGTTGCCGATTGCCGCGGGCGGCAGGAACTTCTACTACGGCGATTACCGTGTCGGCGGCGGCATGAAGGTCTACAACTGGGATACCTACACCTGCTGCTCGGGGAGCTACATCCAGAACATCGCCGACTATCACAACCTCATCTACTACAAGGATGCCGAGGGGCTCTATGTGAACCTGTACCTGCCGTCCGAGGTGACCTGGAAGCACCCGTCCGGCGAGATTACCGTAGTGCAGGAGACCCGGTATCCGGACGGCGATACCACGACGCTTACGCTATCCGTGAAGACACCCGCGCGCTTTCCCCTCCGCTTCCGCGTGCCTGCATGGACGCGAGGTGTGTCTGTGAAGGTCAACGGCGCCGACGAGGCCGTCAGCGCCGCGCCGGGGAATTGGGCCACGATCGCGCGCACGTGGGCGGACAGGGATCGTGTCGACATCCGTATTCCGCTGACGCTGAGGATGGAACCGGTCGATCCGCAGCATGCGGACCGTGTTGCGGTCGTGCGCGGGCCGGCCGTGTTCGTGCTCGAGGGAGCGTATCACGACCCGAATTTCCGCCTGCCGATGCACGACAATGAACTGGAATCCTGGCTCATACCGGAAGCCGGCGCGCTGGCGCGCGGAGTGTGGGCCGTAAGTCTGCCCGAGACTGATTTCCCGACAATCTTGCGTGTAGAGCCGCCCGACAAGAAACCGGTACGGCTCCGCTTCCGGCCTTTTTATGAGGTAGGTGAGAACTACCCCTACTTCATGTATTTTGACCGCCGGCAGTTGCCCTGGCGCCTGTGGTAGGCAGGCGCGTCAGCGCCTCGCCGGCCTGATATTGCGGCCGTGATAGATGTCGGCCGGTATGTGATGCCCGATATAGACCCTCTCCAGGAGGGAGTAGAGCGCCGGGTCGTAGGCCTTGAGATCATCCGGCGACTGGATGCGGATCTCGCCGTCGTAAAACTCGAAGTTCGACCAGAACCACCACTGGGTTCCCTCCGCCCAGTACTCGGCGATGGTGTTGATGGCATACTGGCCCTTGAAGCGCCCCTTGGCCTTCGCATCGTCATAGGCCGCCTGAAGCTCCTGGAGGAGCTGCGGATCGGCCGTGCGGAGCGCGCTCATGATGTTGTGGCTGAACTCGTGCACGAGGATGTGTTCGCCATAGTAGCGCGTGTCCGGATAGCCGAGCAGATTCTCTTCAGCGCACGACGTGACGTTGCCGCCCATGCCCCTTGCCCGGCGATTCCAATATTCCTGATCGGTCATGCTGCCGATGCCGCCCGGATTGTCGTAGTTCTCGCGCTCGCGCGGAGTCAACCGCGGGTCCTGCTTGGCAGGCTTCTTCATGTTCCTGTACTCGGGCAGGTCGGTTTGCATCTCGGTCTGCGCCATGATGCACACGCGGGCCTTCCGGTTGATCATTGCCGTGCGCACGTCCGGCCGTTTGGCGAGCATGTAGTTCACAATATCGCGAGCCATGAGCAACGTGGCATCCGGCACCTTCTCGGAAGCCACTACAGGGATACCGATGGCATCGGTGTACTTCTTGTAGAACGGATCCAGCTCGAGCGCTGCGGGCGGTGCGGTGATCATCGTCATTGCATAGCTTTCCACGATCGGCTTCTTGGGCACTCCTTGTGCCGGGATCTGGCCGATGGCGCTGCCGGCCGGCTGCAACAGCCAGCACTGTGAAGCCGCCCCCAGGACGGCTCCGATTATGATTGCTCGTTTCATCAAATCCTTCGTGCAAAGGATCGGCAAGTAAGTAATACGAAAAACCCGAAATCTCTTTTTCGTGTATTTCGTGGTTTCTGTTTTGATTTTTCGCTATTTCCTCACCAGTTCAATCTTCGCGGCCGGTCCGCTCAGCGCCAGTTCGGCGCGCCACGGATAATCCCAATTTCCCGTCTGCACGAGGGGCACCGGCTTGCCGTCCTGCAGCAGCTCGTACTTCGAGTGGACCGGGAGCGAGAGGCGCACGCCGGTCTTGTGGGCGCTGGCCGTG
>CAYGWQ010000075.1:0-16308 GCA_964353465.1 uncultured Acidobacteriota bacterium
TCGTCTACACCCTGCTCTTCGCACTCTTCATCTACCTCCTGGACCACAAAATCAGGCAGGGGCCCGGGGAGGAAGAGATCGAGTTGTCGGGAAAGGCGGTGCGCGCATGAGCCTCGACCTGAATACCGTCTGGTTCATCCTGGTAGGCGTTCTTTTGACCGGCTACGCAATCCTGGACGGGTTCGACCTCGGCGTCGGCGCTCTGCACCTTTTCGCCAGCAAGGACCAGGACCGGCGGATCTTCCTCAACGCCATCGGGCCCGTGTGGGACGGCAACGAAGTCTGGCTGGTGACCGGCGGCGGGGCGCTTTTTGCGGCTTTCCCTCACGCATATGCCACGGTCTTCTCAGGCTTCTACCTCGCCCTCATGCTCCTGCTAATGATGCTCATTTTCCGCGCTGTGGCCATCGAATTCCGCAGCAAGCAACCAATGAGCTGGTGGCGCCAGACGTGGGATGTGAGCTTCAGCATCGCGAGCATTGCATCCAGCCTGCTGCTGGGCGTGGCCCTGGGCAACATCGCCTGGGGGGTACCGCTGCACCCGGACTACGAGTATGCAGGAACCTCCCTGGGGCTGTTGAATCCCTATGCTTTGATGGTCGGGCTGACAACGGTGGCTCTTTTCACAATGCACGGAGCCATTTACATCGTCCTGAAAACCGAGGGCGCGCTGCACGACAAAGTGCGCGGCTGGATCAACCACACCATCGTCCTCTTCGTCATCTGCTATGTGATCACCACCGTGGCGACCCTGATCTATGTGCCGCACATGGTCACCACGCTCAAGGCCCATCCCGCTCTGTTCGGCATTGCGCTTTTGAACATGCTGGCGATCGCCAACATCCCGAGGGAGATCCACCACGGCCGCGATTTTTATGCATTCCTGTCATCGTGCGCCTCCATGGCCGCACTGATGGCTCTATTCGGGATCGGCATGTTCCCTGAAATCGTCTCGGCTTCCAATGATCCTGCAAACAGCCTGACGATCTACAATGCTGCGTCCTCCGAGAAAACACTCGGCATCATGCTCGTCATTGCCATCATCGGCGTGCCGCTGGTACTGGCCTACACGGCGAGCATATACTGGGTGTTTCGAGGAAAGGTCAGGCTGGACCGGTCCAGCTACTGACAGCCGCCGGTCCGGCGCGCACGCAGGCGCCCGAGCTTTCACCGATCCAGAGGGTATATGGCAGCTTATCCCACAGCCATGCACCGGTCGGCCCGATCGCTGGCCTCAGTGGCGATCATCGTGAGCATCGCTTTCCTTTACTACCGGGTGATTGCCACGGTCAACCAAACGACCGTTGCGCTCACCTTGCTCCTCGCCATCCTGGGAATTGCCGCCGGATGGGGTCTTGCCGAAGCCATTCTGGCTTCGGTCCTCGCGGTCCTCTGCTTCAACTACTTCTTTTTGCCGCCAGTCGGCACTTTCACGATCGCTGACCCGCAGAACTGGATGGCGCTGCTCGCGTTCCTGCTCACAGCCGTCACCGGCAGCCAGCTGTCGGTGCGCGCAAAACGACGCGCCGCAGAGGCGGTCGAGCGCCGGCTGGAGGTGGAAAGACTGTATGCCCTCGGGCAGGCTATGCTGTTCCTCGGCGACTTGCGCAATGTGCCCAGGGAGATCGTGAACCTCTTCATACGAACGTACGGCATCCCGGCGGCGGTATTCTTCAGCAAGGTCGAGGACTCTTTCTTCCGCTCCGGGCCGCAGACGCTGGTGCTATCCGACCAGCAGCTCCGGGAAGCGGCAGCCCTGGAGGAACCCGTGGTAGATGACAACCGGCGGATCGCGCTGGTTCCTGTCAGGCTGGGCGGACAGGAGATCGGGAGTCTTGGCATCGCGGGCACCACGCTCTCCAAAGGAGCGCTGAATGCTGTGGCCTACCTCATCGCCATCGGGATCGAGAGAGCCCACGCCCTCGAGGAAGCCAGCCGGATCGAAGCAGAGAGACAAAGCGAAATGCTCAAATCGGCCGTGCTGGATACCCTGGCTCACGAGCTCAAGACACCATTGACCTCCATCAAGGGGGCATTGACGCATCTGATGGGCAAGGATCACAACGACGAAGAGAAAGAGCTGCTCACCCTGGCGAACGAAGAAACGGATCGCCTGGGAAGCCTGATTACTGAAATCATCGAGATGGCGCGCATTGAAGCCGGTAAATTCCAGATCCAGCGCCGCCGCTGGCCGGTGGGCGAGATTGTTTCCGCTGCCCTGCGGGAATTCACTGCGGCTCTGCGGAATCGTCCCGTGGAATTGAAAATCGACGATACCCTGCCGGATGTCGAAGTGGATTTCGACCTGATACAGCAGGCGATCAAACAGATTCTGGACAATGCCCTTAAATATTCCCCCCCGGAATCACCGCTGGAGATCCGCGCCGCGGCCGGAGAGGGGAAAGTCATCCTCAGCGTGACCGATCACGGCAAAGGGATCGACGATCATGAGCAGCGCCGCGTCTTCGACAAGTTCTACCGGGGAAGCCAGTGGCGCCAGGATGTGCCCGGAACCGGCCTCGGCCTGGCTATTGCCAGGGGGATGGTCGAGGCGCACGGGGGAAACATCTGGGTGGTCAGCCGGCCGGGCGCAGGGTCCACGTTCAGCATTTCTCTCCCCGCCTTTCCTACAGAGCCTAGCCGATGAGTGCCAAAATCCTCGTGGTGGACGATGAACCTCAAATTCGCCGCATGATGCGGGTTACCCTGTCCGGCAGCGGGTACCAGGTGTTCGAGGCCCGGACCGGCGAAGATGGTTTGCTGAAATTTCGCGAATGCCTGCCGGACCTGGTTATACTGGATTGGAACATGCCGGGTATGGGAGGCCTGGAAACCTGCCGCGAGTTGCGCCGAGGATCCGATGTGCCGGTAATCATTCTGACGGTGCGCAACGCAGAGAAAGACAAAGTGGCAGCACTCGACGCCGGGGCCGATGATTACATCACCAAGCCGTTCGGCATGCAGGAAATGCTCGCCCGGATCCGTGCGGCACTGAGGAGAGCCCCCACCGCACCCGAAGGAGGTCCCCACTCCTTTGTTGCCAAGGATCTCGAAATCGACTTCGAAAACCGCCGCGTGCGCGTGAAAAGCCAGAGTGTGCGCCTGACCCCGAAAGAGTTCGACCTCCTCCGCTATCTGATATCGCAGGCCGGGAAGCCCGTGCCCCACCGGGAACTGCTCCAGGCGGTATGGGGCCCCGACTATGGCGATCAGAGCGATTACCTGCGCGTGGTCATCAACCACCTGCGCAAAAAAATCGAACCGGACCCTTCCCATCCCGTGTTCATCCTCACGGAGCCCTGGGTCGGCTACCGCTTCGCCATTCCCGAACCTCGAGAGTGATCATGCCGTCTGAGAATAGCCACCGGCCCAGTCCCGAAGAGTTGCTCCTCCGCATCCAGGCCGAAGAACGACAGCAGAGCGGCAGACTCAAGATTTTTCTGGGCTATGCATCACGGGTGGGAAAGTCGTTTCGAATGTTCGATGAGGCGCGGCGGCGCAAAATGCGCGGGCAGGTCGTTGTGGTTGCCTCGGTGCAGTCGAAACTGACGCCCGACCTGGAGCGCCTGCTTAGCTCCCTGGAGATCATCCCGGCTATCAAGTCAGTCGCGGACGGGAAATGGTACGAGACACTCAACGTAGCCGCGGTCCTGCGCCGCCGTCCCGAGGTCTGCTTCGTGGATGAGCTGGCGTACAACAACCCCCCCGGCAGCCGACATGCGCAGCGATGGCAGGACGTCAAGGAGTTGCTGGATAACAGCATACCGGTCGTCACCGCGGTCAACCTGCAGCACATCGAGGAGCAGCAGGATGCTGTCGCCAGAATCACCGGCAAGCAGGCTGCGCAGTCCGTCCCCGAGAGTTTCGTCCGCACCGCCGATGAAATCGTGCTCGTCGATGTGCCGCCCGAAGAGCTTCAGAAACGAGACGCCATGGCAGGAGCGGATACGCGCCCGCTGTCGGAACTGCGCGAGTTGGCGCTGCTCCTGACGGCCGAGATTGTGGAACGCCAGCTGCAATCTTATCTCCAATCCCATGGTCTCGACATGCTCTGGGGGAGTCAGGAATGCATCCTCGTGTGCCTCACGCCCCGAAGCCACGCCGAAAAAATGCTCGAACGGGGCAGGCGAAACGCCGACCGGTTCCACTGCAAACTGCTGGCGCTGTACGCTCGACAGAAGAACCTGAGACCTGAGGATCAAGCCGCCATCAAAAGATACCTGGCTCTGGCCGAGAAACTAGGGGCGGATGTCCATTTTTTGGAATCCGGGGATCCCGTTGCCGCAATCGTGGAATTTGCGCGCGCACAAGGAGTCACGCAACTCTTCGTCGGACACAGCACGCCCCGCGGCTGGCGGGGTTTGCTGTCGCGCAGCGCCTTGGACCGCCTGATTCGGGATGCCCAGGGAATCGATATCCGGATTTTTCCTCAGCTGACGCAATCATGACAAACAAAACTGCTGCTAAACGCGGAGAACACAAGATCTATCTTGGCTATGCCGCAGGCGTGGGCAAGACCTGTCAAATGCTCGATGATGCCCAGTCGCTGCGCCCGCACACGGACATCCTTATCGGATACTTTGAGCCTCACGGCCGGCAAGACACCATCGCGAAAACAACAGGGCTGGAGATGATGCCGCGGCGGCAGATCGTCTATCGCGGCGCGACCTTCGAGGAGATGGACACCGATGCCATATTGCGCCGCAAGCCCCGGACCTGCCTGGTAGATGAACTAGCGCACACGAATGTCCCGGGAGCCGAACAAGCAAAACGCTGGGAAGATGTCCAGGTTTTGCTCGATGCGGGCATTGATGTCTGGAGCACGGTTAACGTGCAGCACCTCGAGAGCCTGAATGACCAGATCTGGCAGCTGACCGGGGTCAGGGTGCGCGAGACCTTGCCCGACTGGATCGTCGATGAAGCGGAGCAGGTGGTGGTCGTGGACGTGACAGCGCGGGCCCTGCTGAACCGCCTCGAACGCGGCGCCGTGTATCCTCCCGAGAAAGCGCGCGAAGCACTGCAGAACTTTTTCACGGAGCAGAACCTCACCGCCCTCCGCGATCTGGCGCTGCGGCATGCCGCACACGAAGTGGAAGAGAAGCTCCCGGCCCCTCCCTCGACTCTGCCCCCGGCTGAGGATGAACGGCGCGAGTGCATACTGATCTGCCTGGATGAGGAGCCCGCCACCGCCGCCCTCATACGCCGGGGCAAGCATGTCGCCGATTACCTTGGAGGCCGCTGCATCGCCCTGTACGTGCTGCGCGATCTGAGGTGGGACCGTCTCGCAGCCCCGGTGCGGGAGCCGGTGGAGAAGCATCTCAGCTTTGCCTGCAACCTCCACATCGAAACTCATGTGATTGACGGTCGGGACGTCGCTCAAACCATCGCCCAGTTTGCCCGCTCCTGCAACGCAACCCAGATCTTCATGCGGCGGAGCCCGCCCAAGGGATATTTCCGGTCGCTGCATGGCGGCACGGTGCATCGCGTCGTACGCCTGACACGCGACATGGAGGTCACCATCGTCGCCGACCGCAAGCGCCCGAATCAGTCTTCGTAAACCACGAAATACACGAAACAATGCATCGGGGCAGAGATCGAGGTTGGCACATTTCGATACTCTGAAAGTACCATCCGTAATACCGCGCCTCAGCCTGCACCCTTTCGCAGTACTACGCTGCAACTTCGTGTTTTTAGCACCCTTTTGTGGGGACGGAGGCGCGAAGCGCCGGCAGAGAATAGCGCCGCCCGTGAGGGCGGGGTTGCGTGCGACAAGGAATGGAGGTCCGAAGGACCGGCACAGATGTCTTGTGCCGCACCTTCGGCGCTCATGCCAATTGCCTGCATACCCCGGCCTCACGGCCGGGGCTATGGCCTGCCGCCTCTTCGAGGCTCCTTTTCTCCGCGGCTCTGCGGTGACCTTTGGTTTTGCCTGCGGCTGTGCTGCGCCCTGTATTTCGTGTTTTTCGTGGTTTTTTTAGCGGTCGAGGGCAAGATTAAGCTTGAGCACGTTTACGCGCGGTTCGCCAAGAAAGCCAAGCTGGCGCGGTTCGATATGTTCGGTCACCAGCCTCCGTACATCCGCCTCAGCGATGCCTCGGGCTTTGGCGATGCGCGGCACCTGGGCGTAGGCCGAGGCGGGGCTGAGATGCGGATCCAGACCACTGGCTGAGGCGGCAACCAGATCGGCTGGTATGAGCCCGTGGAAGTCGGGATTCTCACGACGGAATCTTTCGAGATCGGCCTTCATTCGATTTACGAGTTTCTGATTCGTGGGGCCGAGGTTGGAGCCGGCGGAGTTGGCAGCATCGTATCCTGCGCCTGCGGCTGAAGGCCTGCCGTGAAAATACTCGGGCCGGAAAAACCTTTGGCCGATCAGCTCCGAGCCGACCACCCTGCCATCAGCCTCGATCAGGCTGCCGCTGGCCTGCCGGGGAAACATCAACTGGGATAGCCCCATCACCAGTACCGGATAGAGACATCCGGTTAACAGGGTAAAAACCAAGGTGCACCGCAGAGCCGGCATCCAGTGTTCGCGCATAGCAGTCTCCTCTTACGCAAGATGCAGCATTCCCAGCAGCCGGTCGATCAGCCAGATTCCGGGGAATGGTGCGATGATTCCTCCCAGCCCATAGCACAGCAGGTTGCGCCACAGCAGGGCCGCAGCCGGCATCGGCTTGTACGATACGCCCCGCAGGGCCAGCGGAATCAGCGCAATGATAATCAGGGCGTTGAAAATGACGGATGCCAGTATGGCGCTTTCCGGGCTGTGGAGCTTCATGATGTTCAGCCTGCCGAGCTCCGGATAGGAGGCCATGAACATCGCTGGCAGAATGGCGAAGTATTTGGCAATATCGTTTGCGATGGAGAAGGTGGTCAAGGCGCCCCGGGTCATCAACAGCTGTTTCCCGATCGCGACCACTTCGATGAGCTTGGTTGGATTACTGTCCAGATCAACCATATTTCCCGCTTCTTTGGCCGCCATGGTCCCGGTATTCATCGCAAGGCCGACATCCGATTGCGCCAGCGCCGGGGCATCGTTCGTCCCATCCCCGGTCATCGCCACCAGCCTGCCCCCGGCCTGCTCCTTCCGGATCAGGTCCATCTTGTCTTGAGGGGTAGCCTGGGCCAGGAAATCGTCAACACCAGCCTCAACAGCAATAGCGGCCGCGGTGAGCGGATTGTCTCCCGTGATCATGATGGTGCGGATGCCCATCGCGCGGAGCTGCCCGAAGCGTTCTTTCATGCCACCCTTGACAATATCCTTCAGGTGAATCGCGCCCAGCACTCTGCTCCCGTCCGCAACGATCAGCGGCGTGCCGCCCGATCTGGCAATGCGGTCGGTGATTTCAGTCAGGTCCGGCAGAACCGTGCCACCCTGCGCCTTCACAAACCCGATCGCCGCATCCACGGCTCCTTTGCGAATCGAACGGTGACCCAGATCAACGCCGCTCATGCGCGTATGGGCCGAAAACGGGATGAACCGCGCATCACGTGCGGCCACTTCCCTGCCGCGCATTCTGTACTTCTTTTTCGCCAATACCACGATCGAACGGCCTTCGGGGGTTTCATCCGCGAGACTGGAAAGCTGCGCCGCGTCGGCCAGATCAACCTCCGCCACACCTGCCACCGGGATGAATTCCACCGCCTGGCGGTTGCCGAGGGTAATCGTTCCGGTTTTATCGAGCAACAACGTGTTGACATCGCCGGCGGCCTCGACCGCCTTGCCGCTCATCGCCAAGACATTGTGCTGCATGACGCGATCCATTCCCGCAATCCCGATTGCCGACAGCAACCCTCCTATCGTAGTGGGAATCAGGCAGACCAGCAGAGAGACCAGTACCGTGACGTTCGGAATCTTGCCCGCACCCGCGGACAGCACGCTATAACGAGCGAACGGCAGCAGCGTTGCCACTGCCAGCAGAAAAATCAGGGTCAGACCGGCAATCACGATGTTCAGTGCAATCTCGTTGGGAGTTTTCTGCCTTGCAGCACCTTCCACAAGGGCGATCATTCGATCCAGGAAGGTTTCCCCCGGCCTGGACGTGATGCGAACCTTGATCCAATCCGACAAGACTTTTGTCCCGCCGGTTACGGCGCTGCGATCCCCGCCGGACTCGCGGATCACTGGAGCGCTCTCACCTGTGATCGCGGATTCGTCCACCGTAGCAATGCCTTCAACTACCTCGCCATCGCCCGGGATTACATCACCCACTTCACAGATCACGACATCTGCCTGTCGAAGCAGGCTGGCCGGAACCTGTTCTATTCTGTCGCCGTTCCGGATGCGTTTCGCAGTGGCCTGCTTCTTGCTTTTTCGCAGCGCATCCGCTTGCGCTTTCCCGCGCCCTTCCGCCATAGCTTCCGCAAAACTGGCAAAAAGTACCGTAAACCAGAGCCACAGGGTAATCTGAATCGTAAAGAGCTGATCCGGAGCCCGAACCAGGCAATCCCGAAGCGCCAGCCCAGCAGTGAGCGCAGCGCCGATCTCCACCACAAACATCACCGGATTCTTCATCAGCGTGAACGGGTTGAGCTTGACAAACGCATCCCAGATTGCCCGCTTGACGATGGACGGATCGAACAACGGGCGGGCTCTGCGTCCTCTCGCCGGCATTAGGGTCGTGGATTGAGCAACTGCCGCAGCCGCCATTCTTTATCTCCAGGCAAAGATTGTGAGCGTGACAAAAAGCCGGTGATGTTCCATGAGGAAGTGCTCGACGATGGGACCGAGAGCGAGCGCCGGGAAGAACGTCAGAGCTCCCACGATCAGCACGATACCTATCAGCAAAAACACAAATAGAGCGCCATTCGTGGGCAAGGTCCCGGCTGACACCGGCACCAGCATTTTCTGCGCCAGACTGCCGGCAACCGCCAGGAGCGGGATGATCATCAGGAAGCGCCCGGCCAGCATCGCGAGCCCGATCGTGAAGTTGAACCACGGAGTGTTGGCATTCAACCCCGCGAAAGCGCTGCCGTTGTTGCCGGTCCCGCTGGCATAGGCATAGAGGATTTCCGATAATCCGTGAGGCCCAGGATTATTCAAGTTGGCCGTCGCCGGCCCGGGAGCATTCACCCACGAACCCTTGGCGAATGTCACCACTGCACCCAGGCCGGAAAAAAGCAGAATGCCGGCCGCCAGGATAAGGATCGCCAGCATCACCATCTTGACTTCCTTCTGCTCGATCTTTTTGCCCAGATATTCCGGGGTGCGTCCCACCATGAGCCCTGAGATAAATACCGCCAGGACGGCAAACATCAGCATGCCGTAGAGTCCCGCCCCGACACCGCCGAAGATAACCTCTCCCAGCTGGATGTTCAGCAGGGGCACCAGCCCGCCCAGAGGCGTCAGGCTGTCGTGCATGTTGTTTACGGCGCCGCAACTGGCGGCGGTCGTAATCACCGTAAACAGGGACGAATTCGCGATGCCGAACCGGACCTCCTTGCCCTCCATGTTCCCGCCGGGTTGCAAGTCCGTCGGTTGCCCTTCCACGCCCAGGCTGGTGACGATGGGATTCCCAGCTTGCTCTGACCCATAAGTCACAAACACCCCCGCAAGAAAGAGGATGCTCATAACGGCAAACAGCGCCCATCCCTGCCTTGTGTCTTTCACCATCGTGCCGAAGGTATAGGTCAGCGCCGAAGGGATCAAAAAGATGAAGAGCATCTCGAGCAGATTGGAGAGCGGGGTGGGATTTTCGTACGGATGAGCGGAGTTGGCATTGAAAAAGCCGCCGCCGTTGGTGCCGAGCATCTTGATGGCTTCCTGGGATGCCACCGGCCCCTGCGCTATGGCCTGGGTGCTTCCTTCGAGTGTTTGGACTGGGACGTAGGGATTGAAGTTCTGGATCACTCCCTGGGAGACCAGCAGCAGAGCTCCAAGGATAGACAGCGGCAGCAAGACGTAGAGGATGGCGCGCGTGCAATCGACCCAGAAGTTGCCGATCGACCGGGCGGCATGGCGGGCAAAACCGCGGACCATCGCGATGGCAACCGAAATGCCGGCAGCAGCCGAGAAAAAATTGTGCGTAGCCAGGCCAACCATTTGCGTAAAGTAGCTCACGGTGGTTTCCGGCACGTAGGATTGCCAGTTGGTGTTAGTGGTGAAACTCACCGCGGTATTGAACGCCAGATCGGGCGTCATGTTTGTCGCGCCTTGCGCCGCCTGGAGCGTGCCGAGCTGCCGCGGATTCAAGGGGAGGAAACCCTGCAGGCGCTGTATCAGATAAGTAACCAACAGCGTGATCATGCTGAAGGCCAGCATGGCCAAGGCATATTGCGTCCAGGTCTGCTCGTTCTCTTCGTTGATCCCGCACACCTGATATAGGAGCCGCTCGAGTGGACGCAGCACAGGATGGAGAAGGGTGCGCTGCCCCTGGAATACGCGCGCCATGTAAGCGCCGAGGGGCACCGTCAGCACAAATACCAGGAGATAAAAAACGCCGATCTGAAAAAGCCCGTTGGAAGTCATGGCGTTCCGATTTCAATAACGTTCAGGCCACAGCAGTGCATGAACCAAATACACCGCCAGCGCCAGAGCCACGATGCCTGCAATGACATATTCCATAGGGCTTCTCTACAGCCGGTCGCACCCATGCACGAAAGCCCGGGCCGCGGCAAAAAAACCGAAGACAATCAGAAGGAACAGGAGGTCCATCATGGTGCATCCCTCACCTGCTACACGATGAAGGATAGCGGACGGGCCGTTAATAAGTCGTTAACAAACCCTTAAGACTTCCTGTCGGGATTTTGGAGTGAGGCGCTCCTGACCGGCGGACGTGCTCCCAAGTGGGCCCCGGCCGCCGGACGGCGTTCTGCGGAGAACAATACCCCAGACCCCGTCCGGCGGCCGGGGCGTACTTTCTACTGCTTTGTATTCGGCGTGTCCGTTTTTTCGTGTTGCCGGTTCGCGCTATTCGTCCATCCGATAAGCAGCGCCAGAGCCCAGCCCACTGCAAAGCCGGTCGCAGTGCTTCCGAGAGCCAGCACTCCGGCGGCGGTTCCAAGCATCACCGTCGCAGGGACCCGCTCTGTCTGATCGGTTGCCACCAGGGCCAATTCCAGGCCGCTGATGCCGAGCAGAACTCCCAGGATCGAGCTTGGGAACAGGTGCAGGAGTGTGAGCAGTGATCCGCCGAAAAACACGGCAAGCAGGATTTTCGCACTGCCCAGGAAGAGAATGCTGGCGCTGGTCCTGGCCCCGAACCGGTACTGGCCGGCAAGTCCGCCGGCGCCGTGGCACATGGGCATAGCACCAAACCAGCCGGACAACAGATTCATCAGGCCCACGCTCACAGCCACGCTCCGCGGCCTGGCCGGCCGGTCGGGAAAGAGGTCGACGGAAAGAGCGCAGACCGCTATGACAGAATTCAGAGTGGTCAAGGGAATCTGAGGCAGAGCGGCGCGTAAGAAGGAACTGCGGAAATCACCCCAGCTCAACGGTACCCAATGGGGAAGGTTGAATCCCAGCCGCAGGGACGAGACAACTTCCGGATTGATGGCAATCGCCAAGCCCAATCCCGCAACAAATAGAATCAAGGCGGACGGGACTTTCCTGGAAGCAAAAGCGAGCACCAGAGCAAAACCCAGGATACCGATGATGATGCTGTTAAATCCCCAAAGCACGTGCGTGTCCCGCACAAGCAGCACTCCCTTTTCAAGCAGCTGCAGCCCCAATCCCAGCTGAAGGCCGCGCACAACCGGCTTTGGGATAGCCCGGTTCACGACCGTAATCAGGCCCGTAACTCCCAGGAAGAAAATAACCAGGCTGGTCGAGATCCCGGCAGCCAAAATCTGTTCCAGGGTAAGCTGCTCCGAAATCGCCACCGCCGCAATGGCCTTCATCGGCTGCACCGCCATCGGAATGGAGAAAGCCAGCCCGGTTACGATGTTAAAGAAACCCGCGAAGAAGAGCGCCGACGTGAAATCCAGCCCATTGGTAACGCTCATCCCGAGCAGGAGGGGAATAAAGGTGCCCAGATCGCCGAGCGAGCCGGAGATCTCGTGGCGATCCAGGCGCGGCAGCCTGAAATCGAAACGCCCTTTTCGGAACGGCGGAGCTGTGGTCTCGGATGGCAATGCGGTCTCTCCTCGCTGCGGGCTAGAGCTCGACTGCTGGCCTGCTCTGGTACGCAGAGCCCATCGCGCAAAGCTCGTCGAGAGTGACGGCAAAGAGTTCGAAGAGCTGCTTCAGCAGATTGATGTCTTTGATCACCCCGCGGACCTGAAAACGCAATTCATCCACGCCTTCGGGGAAATCAGCGCCGAACCACCCCTCATCATCGACAACTTCGAAGCGGACGTCGGGCTGCGCCTGGAGAAGCGCACGGATCCTGTCATTGGCGAGAAACCAGTGCAGTCGCGCTTCATCGTTCCCCTTGATGACAAAGTCGCGATCAAACTCTTCACGCCCGATCTCCATATCCTGCATGCCCAGACGCTTGCCCAACTCCGAGAATACGCCGGCCCGATAGACCAGGAACCGGAAGCCATCGGCATTCACAAAAGGAGCCCGGATGCGGGTGTACTTGACATGAGTGTGACCGGTTGAGACGGTGTAAATGTCGAGGGTCACCGTCCACTCCTTGAAGCGGGCCTGAACTCGATCCCCGTGCCAGAAACCGCCCTCGACAAAACGCGCTCCAATTTCAGCAGACAGCTGCCGCCAGATTTCTTCTTTGCTCGGCCCGAACATCGCACGCAATATTGCCATGGGATTCTCCGTAGATGCTGAGTCTACCAGCAAGAGCGCGCAGCGCAAAGCCCGGCTTCAGCACAACTGCGATCGCTGCAGTTCCGTGGGATCGGTGGAGCCCGATCCGCCGCTCCTTTTCGTGTATTTCGTGGTTCCCGGTTTGGCTGGCGCGGCTCATGTTAGTCCGCCTTCTTTTCGAACCGGAGCCTGATCCTGGGAGCCGCCCACTTCAAGGCCCAGGGGATCACGGCCAGCACGGCCAGGACCCCGATCAAGGAAGGGGAGAGGAGGTCGTCCGGATCCCCGACTTCACCCAGATGGGTTCCTCCGTACACATAGAGCAGATAGCGCGGCAGCATCGCCACCAAGGTCACCCACAGGTACGTCCGGAACCGAACAGGACTGATGGCGAGGACGAGATTGGTAAGGGAATACGGGATAACCGGGAATAAGCGCATGGCGAAGACGAAATAGGCGCCCTGCTGCTGCAGCTCCTGCTCCAGCCGCGGGAAATAGCGCCGCACCTTCGCCTCCACAAAATTCCGGAACAGGTAGCGAAATGACAGGAAGGCCAGGGAGGAGGCCAGGGTGCTGGCCAGCATGACCAGCAGCAGGCCCAGCCAGAAACGGAACAGCAGGCCCGCCGTCAGGTTGAGAATCGTGCTCCCGGGCAGGCCGAAGATGCCCAAAATAAGGTAAGCCGCGACAAAGGCCAGGACCGCCGGGGCCGGATGCGCGGACGCCGAGCCGACCAGGGCGTCTTTTCGCGCCACCAGCTTATCGAAGGTGAACTCCCGGTACCCGCCCAGCAGGAGAAAAACCGAGACGCCGCTCACCAGCACCGCCAGCATAAGCAGGCGCACGCCGTGGGTCCGGATGATCCTCACGTAAATAGGAGATTGCATTTCTCAGAGTCTTGGAACCTTGGCGCCTTCGTGGTTTGCCCACTCCTCCCGTGTGATTGCCGGTGTTTCCGTGAACGCAACGCTTCCCGGCCGCTATTTCCTGAGAAACCGCATAAAGAAGTCGTCGGCCGCATTGAACGTCTGCAGCCATTTCTGGAATACCAGAAAATCGTGCACTTCATCCGGGAAGACGATCAGCTCGTAGTGGACATTGCGCGGCCGCAGCAGGTTCACGAGGCCCACCACCTGGCTGAAGGCCACATTCCGGTCGTCATCGCCCTGGACCAGGAGGACCGGTGAGGTCCACTTGTCTACAGTAGCGATCGAGGACGCCTTGAAGGCGGTGTTTTCGGGATCCAGCGAGTTTCCCCACAAGTGGACACCGGCAATGTCTACCCCCGCGGCGAACATGTCGGAGTTCCTGGCTAAACCCATTGCGGTCATGAGCCCGCCGTAGGAAAGCCCATATAATCCGATCCGTTTCGGATCGACATCGGGGCGCGCCTGCAGGTAGCGGCCCGCGGCCACTAGGTCCTGATACTCGGCCGAGCCGCTGCGGCCGCTGTTCGGCGCCATCCGGAATTCCCGGCCGTAACCGATGCCGGACCGGTAATTCACCGATACCACCACATACCCCTTATTGGCGAAGTACTGATTCATCGCATAGGCCATGTGGTAGAAGTACATGTAATGGTAGCCGAGCAACATCTGGCGGCCCGGTCCGCCATGAGTGAAAATGATCGCCGGGCGGCGCTCGCCGGGTTTGATGTCCCTGGGCACAAACACCTGGTTGTGGAACTTCAAGCCGTCCTCGGCCGTGAGAATGACCTGTTCGGGAACCACCTGGATGTCGAGCGGGAATCCGGCTGGAGGTTTGTTGGAAATGATTCTTGCCTGGCCGCCGCCGGCCGGCACTACGGCAACACTCATGGGCATTTTCGCATCAGCATAAAAGCAGGCCACTTCTTTGCCTGAAGCGAGCACAGCGGGAGTGGTCTCAATCCCTGTTCCCTGCGTCAGCTGTACGGGCGTCCCTCCTGACGTCGGTGTTTTCCAGAGATGCCGCCGGTCAATGTCTCCGACGTTGGTGCTGTAGTAGAGATACGCCCCATCCTTGGAGTAGCCGATGAACTCCGCCTCACCGTCGCCGGGTGTGAGGTTGACCGGGACTGCCTTCTCGCCTCCGGCAGCCGGCAGGGCATAGTAGTGCCGCCAGTTGTTGCGCTCGAGCAGGAACAGGAAACTGTTCCCCACCCACGTGATGTTGTTGTTGGGCGCAAACGCACGATCTTCCAGGGAGTGGCGCCATACTTCCCTCGCTTCGCCCGTGGCAACGTCGGCCACCCAGATCGTGAGCGTGTGCCCGCCCGGAAAGGCCGCCTGCTGGAATCCAGGGCCAGTCACCATTCTTTGTGTGCCCGCCTGGGACTGTGCTCCCGGAACCTGCTGGGCCCCTCCCCTGCCTGTGCCGGGCGGGGCGCCGATCCCTCTCCCCGGCGCCGCCCCCTGCTGCTGTGTCGCGGCAACGATCTGCGACCATGAGGAACCCGGCCTCCGAATGAAGGCGATCTTCTTGCCGTCACTCGACCACGTGGGGCTCGTGTCCCGGTCGACCGAGGGAGACAGGTACGTCAACTGACGCTTGTCATGATCATAAACCGCAATGAGACTGTGGTCCGTCCGGTTGCTGACGAAAGCGATCTTCTTGCTGTCGGGCGACCATGCGGGATCGCTGTTCCGCCCCCATGCTTTGATCAGCGGTTCATCGCTCTGCACTGCCGCTCCCTTTCCCGAAGCATTGACCGGCACCTCATAGATCTGCCCGTCGCGGACGAACAGGACCCATTTGCCGTCCGGCGAAAGGACCGGACCGTTTGCATCCGCCAGCTTGAAGGGCTTCCCTTTCCGCGCGTGGACGGCCCAGATCTCCTGACGCCCGCCGCCAGGATGATTCGACGGATTGGCAATCCATCCGTCCCGGTTGGGACCCTGGCCGCGGACGAAGACCACCACCAAACCGTCATCCGAGACCCTCAGACTCGTCAAATCCTGCCCGTCGTCCTGCATGAAATCGGTGAGCCGTACCGGCTTGAAGGCGGGCGCTACCGCCGTGTAGACGTTGCGCAAGCCCCGCTCCGCTTCCAACCAGACAATCCGATCTGCCTTTTTTGCGGACAGCAGCTCGGAAGGAAGGGCATAGCTGAGGACCTGCTCAATCGTGAATGGTTTTTGCGCAGCTGCGCTGGCGACAGCAAAGAACACTGCCAGAACGACGGCGACACCGGCCGTCAGAGTACGACGACTTTTCATGGCATACCTCCGGGATCGAAACGGCTCATCGGCAATCAAAAAACCAGCAAAACCGATACCTACGGCGCAAACTGGTTTCTCCAGCGCGCCGATGATTTCGCTGATCATAGCCGCGAAGGGAATCGAACGCCATTAAAAACCGACCCGCTTCAAGGCGGGTCTCAAGGTGCCGCGCCTTCGGTGCTCCATGTTCCGGTCATGCCTCTATCCCGGCCTCACGGCCGGGCCTATTTCCTGGCGCCCCTTCGGGCCTCAAAGCTGCCGGCCGAATTTGCTGCATGGTAACGGAGAGTGCGCCTGTTCCGAAGAGGCCCGAAGATCCAAAGATTGCGGCAGAGGCCCGAAGACCCAAAGATTGCGGCAGAGGCCCGAAGACCCAAAGATTGCGGCAGAGGCCCGAAG
>CAYGWQ010000075.1:16408-19444 GCA_964353465.1 uncultured Acidobacteriota bacterium
CCCAAAGATTGCGGCAGAGGCCCGAAGACCCAAAGATTGCGGCAGAGGCCCGAAGGGCCGGCAGTGAATAGGCCCGGCCGTGAGGCCGGGAGATGCGCATGTTTGAATCATGAGCACCGAAGGTGCGGCACATGGATAGCCGTGCACATATTCGTATAAGGCTCCAGCCTGCGGCGCACTGCAAGGCATTTCGTACGTCATCGTCGTCAATGGAACTCTCAGAGATTGCGCCGGGAAAACAGGAGGTATGCCAGGAGGAAGCCAGCTGCCGCGATGCATGCCAGGATCAGCATGTCATGCTTCGCATCCGCCGATCCGATAATCACGTTCAGTGAATTGTAATAGTGAAAAGGAGAGAACCGTGCCATGGGCCTCAGCGGCCGCCAAACCTGAGAGATGACATCCGTTACATAGCACGCCATTGCCGACAGGCCCGCGATCGCCCCGGCAACGCTGCGTCGCCGGGCCATGGCAGCCAGCACCAGTGCAATCGCGCCCCAGCACAGCAGCAGGACGGCCAGGTTCAGCGAAAGTGCGGGGATAATGCGAAAGGTCTCTTGGGCGGTTTCAGCGGACGCCAGCCAGTAAAGACCAGCCCGAGTCCCCAGCAGCATCGCCGCCACTAACAGGGCGATGGATCCGACCAGCAGGGCGATGCTCCGCGTAATCACCCAGTGCCTGGCCAGCGGGTGCGCGAGGACAAGATCCAAGAACCGGCTCTCGACCTCGGCCGCAGGCTCCGTGGCAATTGCGATGACCATCCCAACCATGGCGGCGACGATAGCGACATGAAAATAGCCCAGGCAAACAATGCCGCTGAAAGACAGGATGGTGACGATCGAGGGCCCCAGCAATTGCCGGACGACATCGGGTATCAGGTTCGTGAGTCGGTCAAACGTGTCGAATTCCTGGAACGAACCGGCCGCAAGCGCAAAGAGGATCTGAAAGGCGGCCAGCAGTCCCCCCATTGCCAGGACAATCGTCCGCGTGCGTCGGACCGAGTGCCTCAGTAGAGCCACGCCGCCTTTCACGCCTTCTCCTCACGGTAATACCGGATCAGCACTTCTTCCAGCCTGGCTTCCTCCACATCCACGTCAACCACCGGCAGACCGGCAAGTGCGGCAATGAGCGGACCCAGGGCGCCGCGCACCCTGAAATGCCACGACCGGGGCGCAAACTCGACAACCTCGTACTCCGCCGGAAGCCCCTCGGGCCGGGCTGAGACATCGGAGCTGAAGGAGATCCGCACCCTGCGTTGCGCCATGCGATGAAGGTCTTCAACCGATGAGAGCAAAGCCAGCTCTCCCCTGCGGATCAGGCCGATGCACTCACATACCCGCACAACCTCCGAAAGCACATGCGACGACATGAACACCGTGCGTCCTCGGCTCCGCACTTCGGACAGCAGGTTGTAGAAAGACTCCTGCATGAGGGGATCCAGCCCTTCGGTCGGCTCATCGAGGATGAGCAGCGGCGGATCGCTTTGGAAGGCCTGGATCAGGCAGAGCTTCCTCTTCATCCCCGTGCTGTATTCCCTAAGCCTGCGATGCAGATCGGCATCGGACAGCTCGAGTCGGTCCTGCAGCCGCCGCCGATACTGTGGCGCAACGCCCCGGACCTGCAAGCGGCCCATGAGATCGAGCACTTCCCTTCCGGTCATATCACCATACAGGCCGGCTTCGCCCGGCAAATAGCCGATCCCAGAGCGCGCCAGCAAACCAGCGCCCTGGCAGTCATGCCCCAGGACTGAGGCAGTCCCCGCATTCGGCCGCAGCAGGTCAAGGAGAATGCGGATCGTGGTGGTTTTACCGGCGCCGTTGAGCCCGAGGAAGCCGAAAATCTGGCCCTCATGCACATCAAAGGTGAGGTTTTTCACTGCCGTCAGTCGTCCGTATCGCTTGGTGAGACCCCGGATGCATATGGCCGGCCCAGACATGAGCGTATCCTAGTCGCCTATCAAGGGACTTGCAAGAGCCAGTGGTTGCCTCCTGCAATTCAGGCACTGGCAGCCACCGCCGGAGGCCAAAGAATATCTCAGGACACGGAAGAACACGGAAAAACACGGATGAACAGGGCCGGACGCGCAGGTTGCGGTAATCCGTGTTCTTCCGTGTCCGCTTATTTCTTCCGCGAAAAGGAGTGCCTTATCCGGTGTTATAATCGCGCCCGACTTATGAAACGACGGCTAATACTCTACTGTGCTTTCGCTCTTGCCTGCCTGCGGCTGCTGCTGTCGGCGCCGGAAGACATTCCCGGCCTGCGTTATGAATACCGCAAGACCACAACCCCGCATGCCATCCATATTCTTGAGGTGGATCCGCACCGGCTGCGCATCGAGGCGGTGCGCGCCATGAGCGATGGCGTGGGGCGCGAAACCGTCTCATCGATGGCGCAGCGCACCGGCGCGGTCGCCGCGGTCAACGCCGGATTCTTCCGGATCGGCGGCCGCTACGACGGTGAGCCCGAAGGAATCCTAAAAATCGGCGAGCAGTGGTTTTCCGATCCTGCCGAGGCCCGCGGCGCCATTGGATGGAGCGGTGGCGGCGAGGCCTGCCGGATCGGCAGGTTGACCATGAAATGGAAGCTCCAGAGCCGCGCCACGACGTACCCTGTCGACGGCATCAACCGGCCGCGCGGGGCGGCCGAGGCAATTCTATATAACTGGGCATTTCACCGCAGCACCCTGACCGATCCGGGTGGCATCGAGATCCTCATTGCCCGCAACAGAGTCTCGCGTATCACGCGGGACGGCAATGCCGCGATCCCGCCGGAGGGGTTCGTGTACTCGCTGGGTCCGCAATCGCCGGTCAAGACAGGCGACCTCAAGGCAAACGCACCTGTCAGGGTCACCTATGAACTGGTCGACGCAGGCCAAGCTCCTCCCGCAGGAAAACCCGGTTGGCAGTCGATGGACTACGTCGTGGGCGGCATGCCGGCACTGCTCCTTCAGCGTCGCGCCGTGTTTGAGCCCAACCAGGAGAAGATGCGCGCAGGCTTCGCCGAAGAACTGCATCCGCGCACGGCCGTCGGGTTGCG
>CAYGWQ010000076.1:0-19187 GCA_964353465.1 uncultured Acidobacteriota bacterium
CGCTTAGGGACTGGAAGGGCGAGACCAACCTCGGCACCCTCTTCGCCGGTGGGGTCCTCGGATGAGCGATCAAGTGTCGCGCCGAGACCTGTTTGTGCTTTCAGCAGATGCCAAGATCGAGGCAAGCCTCAAGGGCCTCCTTTCCCGGCACCAGTCATTCGGCCTCCGCCCGGTCGATGCCGTGTGGGCGACGCATCCTGAACGAGATCCAGGCTGCCTCCGCGCCGACATGTTTCTCCGTCCCTTTTCCCTTCAATTTGCTCACGCTCTGGTCGTATTCGACCGCGAAGGATCCGGCCGCGAACGCCAATCCCGTGCGGATCTGGAGCACGACCTCGAAACGCTTCTATTACGATCGGGGTGGGACGATCGCGCGGCCGCGATCGCCATCAATCCGGAACTGGAAATCTGGCTCTGGAGCGACTCGCCGCACGTGGAAGCGTGCCTGGGCTGGCGCAACAGGGATCCTCAACTTCGGGATTGGCTGAAATCCAGAGGCTTCTTGGAAGAGGGATGCATCAAGCCCGCGCGGCCAAAGGAGGCCATGGAGGCAGCCCTGAGGGAAGTTCATAAGGCGGAATCGTCTGCCATCTATGCTGAGCTGGCCCGGAGTGTCGGGCTCGCGCGCTGCACCGATCCGGCTTTTCAGAAGCTCAGGCAGGTGCTTCAAGGCTGGTTCAAACCGGTGTAAACGACTGATGCGTGACAATTACATTGACCGGACGGTCAATGTAGTTGACGTCGATCATACGCGGCCCGGTTTATCACTTTCTCAGCGAAATCGGTGAGCGTCCCCCATTTTCGCTGGCTTCCGTGCGTGATGCCGATGCCGCCCAGGCTCTCACGCAGGACTGTTTCCTGCGCGCTTATTTCAGGCGCGGAGCGTTCCGCGGCCAGGCCAGCGTCAAAACCTGGCTGATGAAGATCGCCATCAACCTGGTGCGCGATTCGGGCCGGAACCGCCGGCTCCAGTTCTGGAAGCGCTTGAATGTCTCGGGTGTGGACCCAGGCGATGTGAGCGACCAGCTTCCGGATGCTGCGATTTCCCCGGAGCATCAGGCTTCGCTGAACGAGCAGGTGAAGATAATCTGGCAGGCCAGCCAGAGCCTGCCGGAGCGGCAAAGAACCGTGTTCTTGCTGCGTTTTGTAGAGGACATGGACCTCGTTGAAATCGCAGCTGCGACCGGCATGAAGGAAGGAACCGTCAAGACACACCTCTTCCGGGCGCTCCATGCAATCCGGGAGAGACTCGGGAGATCGAGATGAGGGCTCACTTGTCTTCGGAACAGATTTCCAGATGGATGGCCGGCGACCGCACTCCGGATGCGGACCAGCACCTTCGAGAGTGCGCGCGATGCGCAGCGGAAACCGCCCGCCTGAAAACGCTTCTTGCGGAGTTCCGTTCTTCGGTGATCGCCTGGAGCGCGCTCCAGAAGGGTGGCGAAGCCCCCGAGCGATGGACGCCGCCGGAACACCGGCGCGGGTTTACGAGAAGCGTGCTGCGCTGGAAGCTGGCCGCAGCAGCGCTGGCGATCGCGGTAATTTTGCCAATCTGCAAAAACTCCAGCGACCGGCGGCGCGAAGCTGAAGCATTCGAGGCGGATGTCCGACTCTGGGAAGAGGTGAACGCCCAGGTTTCACGATCGGTCCCCGCGTCGCTGGAGCCGCTGATGAAGCTGGTCGCCTGGGAGCCGGACGCCGTCGAAAAGTGACAGCCAAACAAGGAGAAACTCGATGATGATTCCAAAACTCGGATTGATGATGCTAGTAACCGGTACCGCTGGGCTGGCACAACAGCCTCCCCCGCCCCCTCAGCAGCCCAAGCCTGCTGCGGTGCCGGCGCCGCGGCAGGCGCCGGTCACCGAAGCAGAACGCAGCCGGTTCGAAGAGATCAAGGCCAGACGCGACCGTGGTGAAACGATCTCGCCCGAGGACCAGCGCTTCGCACAGGAGATCCTGGCGCGCATCAACCAGGCCGATGCCGCTCAACGGCGCCGGATGCCGCTCAACGATGCTGAACGGAGGCGTTTCGAGGAGATCAGGGCCAGAATGAACCGTGGTGAAACGATCTCGCCCGAAGACCAGCGTTTCGCGCAGGAGATGAGGGCGCGCACAAACCAGATCCCAAGGCCTGCCGTTGCGCCCCAACCCGCTCGACTGGAGACTTGGGTGCGCACAATCCAGGCTCCAAGGCCTGCCGTGGTCGTCCAGCCAGCTCAACCGGCCAAGCCGCCGCTGGAGCGCGCTCTCGGCGTACCGGGGGGAAAATGGTGGACCCGTCCGGAGATGGCTCAGAAGCTGGGCCTGACCGCCGACCAGACGAGGAAAATGGACGATACCTTCCAGCAGTATCGCTTGAAATTGATCGATCTGAACGCGTCGGTGCAGAGGGAAGAAATAATTATGGAACCGCTGGTTGCGGCGGAATCGCCCGACGAAGCCAAAATCGTCGCCCAAATCGATAAAGTAGCTCAGGCCCGCGCCGAACTGGAAAAAGCCAACGCCAGGATGCTCCTCGGAATCCGCCGGCTGCTGACCCCGGAACAATGGAACAAGCTGAAGGCCGAACCCCCTGTCACGCCTCAGCCCATTCGCCGCTGAGAATCCACTGCGAATCATCGGGGACGTCCAGTGGGACGTCCCTGCTTTTGCCGGCGAACTTTGAGCGGTGCGCGGGCGGCGCCGGATCTATCCGCGCATCAGAGCTGCAATCGGATCGACTTTCGCGGCGAGTCGCACCGCCGAATAACTGGCCACCATCGTGACTCCGGATACGATCCTCCGCCGTTATCAGGAACTCGTGGCCAGGCACTGGGAATGTACCGACGGCCGGAAGAGCGCTGGACGACCGACGGTGTCGAAAGAGATTGTTGAGTTGCTGCTGGACCGGATCGATCTGCTGATCCGAAGGATCTGTCATGACCTCACCTCTCTGAGCAACTTCACCACGCCACTGGCAATCTAGCCTTCAAAACACGGGACGTCCCACGCGTTTCCCTATTTCTGTGCCCACGTATTGTCCGAAAATAATCAGGTGGACAACAACGCAGTAACCGGCTGATGGCTTGATTTCGGTACTCTGGGATCTCTGTCGATGATTGTTTTGTTGAACTTTTGCGCGCCTTTGGTATGCTGAGTGTCGTGCGAATTGCTCAGACGGACGCAATCATTCACAAAGTTGTTTTTGAGGTTCGCTATGCACGCGGGTTCGTGTATCTGGACCGTTGCGGGTCGATCACAGATCGCATCATGACAACCTATCCTCAATGGGTGGTGAAAGGCGAGGGGGTGAATCCGCAGAATGCGCCACTCGTAAATGTCGAAAGTGGCACCCACTTCAGTTTTGGCCCCCTAAAATACGATTTCTCATTGGACCAACCGATAAGCAAAGATGTTGCTCTTACAAAGATGGATCTCGATAGGTTTGTCGAAGAAGTTGCCTCGATTTCCCGCGTAGTACATGAAGAGCTTGAACTGAAATACTTCATACGAGAAGGGTTTCGGATTTGGTACCTTTTCGGCGTGAGTTCAGAAAGCGAAGCCGAAAAATGGATTTCAAATCTAGGAACATTTTCGATTGCACAGTCGGTTGCCGGCGCATTCGACGGAGAGCTCGAGAGCCAGGCACACGTCGCATTTATTAAAGGATCGGATCGAAAGTTTAGAATTGCTGTAAATGTGGTTGAGCGCATTGGCCAGCTAGATCTTGGGAGTGAGATTCTCAAGACACAACCACGCACCCTTCCTAAGGGCCAACGTGAGGCACTTCTAAAGCAGCTAGAAGCGAAACGCCGCGTCTTGGCGAATCCCGGGATGGCAGTCATGGTCGACGTCGACGCGTTTCTTGATGATCCGATTGATGTAGACCCTGCCGATTTCATCGGTCAGTCTTTAGAAATGATAGAACGACGACTGCCAGTTGCATTAGCAGGAGGCCACGAATGACCTATACCGAGACTGCGCCAACTGGAACGGAAACTGGCAATGAAATCCAACGGGTGGAGATTTTACGAAAACTAACCTCCTCTCAGGGTGCCCGAAGCAGTTACTATGATGTACCGGCTACAACGGGAAAGGCGATCGGTTGGGAAACCAGCCAGCGGCAGGAACAAGCATTCCGACCAAGCCCGAAACGCGAACTGGCTGCCAGCATTGCCAAACGAGAGCATATCGGTCGACTCTTGAGAGAATGCTTGAAGTCCAGTGCTGATCTTATGCAGGCCAAAGATCCGCGGGATGCTACCTTGGCAGGGGTAAAAATGTTGAATCTGCTGCAGGACATGTGGTCAGCTCGAGAAGCGAGAGAGGAGAACTGGCGAGAAATCATCAATCTTCTGCAAATTCTGCTTACTGGTGAAGAGTTTGAATCATTATCTCGCGACAAGCGCACCATCTTGCACACACTGTTTGAGACCGGTGTCCTAACTCGCACTGTGTCCCAACATGATCTAAATCACGCCGTAAGCTTACTTAATGGTGCGGGCTTCGACCTCTGGCGAGGGGTTGCAGAGAAGCTACCCGAAAACACCTAGGGGGCACAGCCATCGTGGCGGTCTTCGTTGATTCTTCCATCCAGATCGCCAAGGCCATCCGCGAATGGCCAATGAAGGCGAAGATAGCTAAATGGCTGGAGCACCACGGCCCACCCATTACAGGATTTGTTGCCCTCCAGGAGTTCAAACGCCGAGTCCTTCGTGAAGTTGCATATCTTCTCGCGAAGCTGACAAAGAACGGTAGCTACCAAACTACTCTCGACTACATAACCTCGGTCTTGCCCGCACAACTTTCTCGCAAACAAAAGATCTGTCTTCTGTTGCTGCATCAAATCCTGCCTGGCAGTTCGGATCAGGAACTAACAGAACGTGCCCGCCTATATCTGCGAACGCTTTTGGTCACTGGCGAAGATCAATTCAGGCGAGAATGGGGCCTGATGGATGGTGGTCTTGACTGCTATTGGGCACGGTTCTCAATCCGGGAGCGCAGGCGTTATGCGGACTACGATTTCGGAGGAACTTGCTGTTCGCAAAGTCAGGGAGGATGTGAAATAGGCGTTGGTCTAAATGCAAGGCTTGAAACTTGCCGCAGACTCCTCGGATATTTGCGAGCGCTTTCACCCGAAAGGCTAACAAATGAGCTTGAGTCTGCTCGCAACATCCTTGAACGGATACTTGTAGCAGAAGACTTCAAAGCAATCCAAAATGAGGAATTGTGCCTCAAGGCAGGGGATCTTCTTCTCGCCCTCGACAGCGAATTTACTCGAGACTTCTACACGATGAATTATCGGGAGAGCCAAGCCTACTGTGATTTCTTTGAACAAAATCTGACGGTTCGCCCAAATAATCCTGCAGAGGATGAGAAGATATATCTCAAATCTGAAAAGCCTTGGCCTTCCCCGACTCACTAGCACACAGCCACGCACTTGTCAGTGCTGCCCACCTGGTCAGTTTACGCGGCACACGGATGAGTAAACTCTTCTCGATTCCCTCGAAGTTGCAATCGAGGAAGTCCCGGGATCATCGTTTCAACGTACGCGACGAACGATCGAAGAAAGTGTCGCCGTTCAATCCAAGTCAATGGAATCGCTCAGCCCAAGCTCGCGGAGGGATTGGCGGGTTTCTTCGGCTTGCGGGGCTGTGATGCCGCCCGGCGGGGCAATTTCCGCTGTGACTTTGAGCTGCAGGCCGCCGGCGACTGCGAACTTGGATAGTACCTTCATGTAGAAATTCATCCATTTTTGGGGAGGGATTTCGCCTCTCCAGATCATCGACTTTGCGCTCTTTATCGCTTGAGGTTCAGATTTTTCCGGTGGGCCATATAGGTCCTTTTGCGCCAGCGATGCTTCCGCTATGCGCTCGGTAGGCTTTGGTACGACGGCATCCTTCGCTTGCTCCAAATGACGGCGATACGCCTCGGCGGCTTCCTTTTTGATCAGGCAGACGTCTTCGGAGATTTCGACATCGGTGGCTGCCAGGGAAGATTTGTAAGCGAAGGGTTCATAGGCTCCGCCGGGGAGTTTGCCGCAGTAGGCGAAGAGGCCGTTCTCCACGCCGCGGGCGATAGTTGCTTTTACGGCGTCCGGAACGAGGAGGCGGGGGAAGAGCGGGGAGGCGAAGAAGGCGTCGCGGACTGACTTGGTGCTCCATTCCTCCAGGGCGGAGGGCCAGTTGCGGACCAGGAAATTCGGGCTGATTTCCGGTTCCACTTCGCCGTCCTGGCGCAGGCGGTTGAGGATCAGGCTCACCGGGGAATCGGCTGCGCTCGAGTGAACCAGGCCGAGGTCGATAGCTTTTAGTTTGTTGTCTTTCCCCAGGAGTAATATGTACTTGTAAGAGCGCCAGACGGATTCTTTGAGGTCACGCTCTGCTTTTTTCAGACTTTCGGCCAGCAGCCGCTTCTGCGTTTCTTCGAGGCGGTTCGATTCTTCGTCCCTGATCTCCTCCCAGGCCAGCAGCTTCTTCGCTTCATCCCTGATTTGAGCGGCGGTTTCAGGGACACACCAGATGAGTGCGCTCTTGAATGTCCGGCCCGAGGCGCCGTATTCGCGCGTCATGCTCTCGACCAGCGCTTCCGTGGCATTGCGATTTTCCATCGATTGCTCCGGCGCCAGGACGACCAGGGTCAGCACCGGCCGGTTAGGAATTGCGCTGCTCTTGTCCGGAAAGAAAACTCTCTCCACCTTACCTGCTGAGAACACCTTGCGGATCTCTTCCTGGACTCTTTCTTCGACCTTCCTGGGTGGAATGCTGGCCTTTCGATCCGACAGCAGCTTGTTGAGATTGGGGGCGATGCCGAACCGGTATTTGTTCCGTTCGCTCGTGAGGTAGTAGCACGCCTCGGCCAGGGCTTCGCTGACGGTCTCCACATGGCCGATGTCGAGGCTGGGTTCGCCGACCGCAAGGCGGATCTCCGGGATAGTCGCCTCGGCCTTCGCCATGCCGCCGTTGGATTCGAAGAAGATGCTCAATGCCGCCTTGCGGTGCAGCCGCCCCGTGCGGATGGCCTCGACGGCTTCGGCATCGAGCCGTATGGCATGGGAATCCGGCCGACCGACTATGTCCGTGGTGACCGCCGCTTCCAGCCGGCTCTCACCCAGTTGCTCGAAGGTTGCGGCGCGGAACAATGGGTCTTCGAGCGGCGCCGTTCCGAGTCCTATCAGAGGATCGCGGTGGCCTCCCTTGAATCCGTCCTGGTAGGCGCGGGCCACCCATAACGCGAGGAGTCGCAGCACACCGCGGGTTTGTTGAAAGCGCGGCAGGGATTGCCACTTCCGTTCAAACACCGAAAGAACCACGGGGTGGAACGGGTAGGTTGCCAGAAACGCTTCCCGGGCGTTGTCGGAGGAGAACCAGCCGGGCAACTGCTGCCGATGTTCTCGCACCCAATCAGCGAATTCCTGGCACGTTTGGTGGGCTTCGCGGCTCAGCAGGATCCTTCCATCGGCCGATGTCGCCTTCTGGTCCCATTCGAAAAGCCGGCGGCGGATGATTTCGGCCGTTTCAGATTCCGCGGCCATCATGACCGCCTTTCCGAGGCGATCGAGGAGCTTCTTGATGCGTTCATAATCCGCCTGGTCTTCTGCGTTCATTTCCAGCTCGGATGCCGGAATCGACACCGCCAGAACCATTTTGTCGCGGCCGCGCGCTTCTTCGGAAAGATTCTGCAGGAACGAATAGAGCTGGGCCGCCATGCCGCTGCGGCGCGACCGGCTGATGAAATTCATCAGCTCGTCCATGAGGATCACGACGGGCTTGTCTTTCGGCAGAAAACTGCGGATTACATCTCCGGCCGGGGCCGTGAGCTGCTGTTCATGTTTTTCCAGCACCTTCAGGGCCTCGGCGCCGCCCAGCTGGAACGCGATCTCTCCCCAGGGAGTCATGCGCAAGGGCGTGCCGTCCGCGCCGCCGCGGCCGGTTACCGGATCAAACTCGGTTCCCACGAAAACCGCCACGGCTGCCCCTGGGATGGCCGTCTGCTCCGCCGCCTCGAGGATCTTGGGCACGCCGGTCCAGCCGGCGGCATGCGGACCTTGCTTCGCCAGGTGGAACAGAAGCGTCAGGGCATGCGTCTTGCCGCCGCCGAACTGGGTTGCGAGGTTGAACACCGCGGATGTCCCGGTCTTTTCGCCGGAAAGGCGGCGCACCGCCTGGGATGCCAGATCGAGGAGGTTTTTCGTCAGATAGGTCCGGTCGAAGAACTGCTCCGGATCCTGGTAAACGGCCGGCGCGCGCCGGTCGCGCACCTGGTCGAGGTGAACCGCGAACTCGGCCGCGTCGAGAGGCTTGCCTTCCCGGAGGTCTGCGCGGGGTGTAACGACTTTGTACCAGGGTTTCAGAGGCATAGGCTAAAATCCCAGTCCTTTCTTACGGGCCAGCACGCCATCGACCCAGCGTTTTTCTTCGGTGTGGCTCGGATAAAGCGCGGAGAGCGCCTGAGCAAGGCGCCAGAAGCGCTGGTCCTGGCCGGTGCCGTCTTCGATGAGGAAACGTTTCAGCGCTTCGCCGCGGCCGGCCGCAAAGAGAATCATGCTCTGGTGGATGCGGTCGAGGACGGTCGCCCCGACATGTTCGATCTTGGTTTCGCCGAAACTCGATTCCGCTTCGGCCACCTGCTGGCCGGCATCAAACAAATCCATTTGAGGTCGGCGCCTCTTGCGGACGGTCGCCGCCTTGCCCTCGTGTGCGCCGAACAAGTGACGAGCACGCTCGGCGACGGGCAGGAGGCGCGCGGTCTCGCCGGCCACTTCCACCAGGCTCTGCAGGTCCTCCAGGTGTGCGCCGAGGCCCTGGGCAATCTTACGGGCGGCATCGAATTCGAGAACGAAGCCGCTGCCGGCCTTCTTGCCGCCGCCTTCCTCGTCTTCGCCGGAATCTTCCTCAGCGACAACGGTCTGAACCCCGTTTGTGTCCCCCGTCTTGAGCGTCCAAAGCCACATGGCTGTGAGGCGTGCGTCTTCCTCAAAGCCGCTTGCGTCTGCGCCGCTGAAGATCATGGTGAGGGCTTCTTTGGCGACAGCAGCCCAGACCTGCTCCAGGTATTCCTTTAGCGTTACGGCTTCGCCGCTGGCCTTTTCCACGCGCGAATACCGCGAGAAGATTTCCAGGGCCGGTCCCAGACAGGCAAAAATGGCGTCCGCACCCACGACGCCTTCCTCTGCCAGGCGCGGCATCCATTCGTGGATGCGACCGGGCAACTCGGTTAGCACATCACGCCAGTCGCCGACTTCATCGGTGCGGACCGAGCCGTCCGGACTCTCGCGCGGACGACAGACAATATGAATAGAAGATTGGAGTGAAGCAGAACCCTGGGCCTGAGTTCTAGTTTCCATTTCCGTGTCTATTGGCCATGATGAACTAACTATCCAGTTCGAGCGGATTATCGCTTCGAGAATAGCCTCCCATCCAGCGGTCGTTCCTTCCGCATACACGACGACTCCCACACCGCTTGGATTCACGGCCTCGCGGGCGGAATCTAGCGCGGCTGTCATTCCCTCCCGGAAGAAAGAATCGTTTTTCGTACGTCCATTCCGCCCCTTTTCCGCATTGGTTACGATGAGTTCTTCGACCTTTTCCGTGAGCTCTGGCCCGAAGAGTTGGGGATGAATGTCGGCCAATCCTCTCTTCAGCCATACGTAAAAAAAGTCAGACAGATCAGCATAGGGAATTGCAGCAAAGTAAGGTGGATCCGTAATAAGGGCCGCAGCTGAGTCGGAAGGCAATGGGATGCTTGTCGCGGAGCTGAGCATTGCGGTACCAGTACCACAGATTGTGGTGTTAGCCTCAATGAATTTGACTATCCACTCAATCGCACCATCCCAATCAGCGGACGCGCCAGAAAACGGATTGGCTTCCGAAAAATCCCACACAACAGCAAGGGCTTGCTTGGAAAATGCTCCTTTGATAGTCAGGCGTGAGGCGTCCCAACGAGACATCGAGGTGTTTTGGGAGACGGCGCGGTTTACTGCTAACGCTAGCAGTGTTCGTAATGCAACAAACAGATCTTTGTTCGACTCTTGAAGCGAAGAGCAGTGGCGCTTAACAAGGTCATAAAACATCTGGATAGAGAGCGCCTGCCGCCGGTTGTAAATGTCGCAAAATCTCAAGCACCCGATCCTGGTTACTGCGCTCAGGCCCCTCGTGTTCTTGTAGGGCCGAATAGGGTTTATGGCCTCTGTAGGGAAACTGCTTGGATTTTGCCCCTCCATTTGCATCGACCTAGCGGCAGCATTTTGATAAATCTCTTGGTCTCGCTTTTCAGAGAGTCGGAACTCACGCCCTGCCGGTTGTTCAACATATACTGCGAACAGAAATGAATTGTCTGCGCCCCCCCGTTGGGCTTTCAGCTGTTCCTTGACACGGCTTGCAGCTGTTGTGAAACCAGTAACTGGGCAAGTCGCGGCCCCGCCACGGACGCTCCCTGCCTCGACTTGGTCTATTTGAGTTGGCGTAAACAACTCAAGAATTGGCCGACGCACCTCGATAGTTCCATCACTCTTTCGAGGCGTCACTTTCTCTGTTCGAACTTCCCCTCTGTCGTTCCGAGCCCATCGCATCGCCCTCATAAAGCCTTTTCGTTTCGAAAGCCACATCGAGCGCAAAAGAGGAATTTGGATTGCAGTCCCGCCTGAAGATGGTGCCTCAGAAAGTATCGTCCTGGCCCATAGGTAGGCAACAGGAGTGCCGCCAGCTGGATCCTTGGGGTATAACTCGCCCAGCTCCGATGCAGCCTCTGCCTTTATCGACTTGCCGTATTTGCGGAGCGCGTCGGCTAAAATCTGCCCGTACTTGGGGATGTACTCCAGAACAACCTTGTTCAGCAGGACGGCGACTGGATTCAGATCGCTGGCAAAAGCGTCCGCGCCCACGCGTAAAGCTTCCAAGGGAATGGATCCCCCGCCGGCAAACGGGTCCACGACAAGGGGCCGGGTCCCGGGAGTGCCGCCCAGCCCTTCATGCGCGGCCTGGGTAAGGCTCCGGCTGGTTTCCAGGTATTCCTTGACCGTGGAATTGTCCCAGTTGGCAAAATCGGCGATGAAATCCAGCAGCAATTGCCGTAAGAGCACGTTGTCTTGAAGCGCCTTGGGCCGCTGCTGGATCTGCACAAAGTGGGGATAGCTCTCCTGGCTCAGCAAGCTAAGGTGGTCACGCGACCATGTCTCCATTTGCTTTCGAGCTTCGCGCCGGAAAGATTCCGGGCAAAGCTCATCTGCGGGATCCGGCCAGAGCGCTGCACAAATCACTGCCCGACATGCAGCGAGCGGCCGGCGCGCCCACCAGATGTGGAGCGTCGAAATATGCCCGTGACGAATGCTTTTCTCCCGCCGCGCGTGCGCCGAGATTCGCTTGATCGGGAGGTCCACCTCGATGAGGCGCTTGGGATACCGCGGCCGGTCGCTCACTTCGCAGCCTCCAGGATTTCCTTTGCCGGTACGCTGTAATGCTCGACTTTGACAATGGGCTGCCATCCCAGCCGGGCCGGATCGCGAACGGCATGAATCTCCGCCTCTGCTTCGCAGTTGTAGACCACATACAGCCAGTAATCAATCTTCAGGCGCTGGGCAGTCTTGTATTCGTTGGAAGTCAGCGCCACCTCGCCGACGCGCGCCCTTCCCTTGACCTCGATGAACCGGACTTCCACCGCGGTCTTCGGATCCTCCGGGTGCGGCCGCCGCGAGATCAGGTCGAAGCCGCGGTTTTGGTCCTCGACGCTCTCGACCTTCCAGCCTCGCGCCTCTTCAAATGCGATCACGGCATCGACCGCCTGTTTTTCGACTTCATCGCTCCGGATCATGTACGAAATCTCCGGTTGATTCCGTTCCGGGTGCGACAGTACCCACGCCCTGCCCAGGTGTCGTATGTCACCCAAGGACAGTTGCGCTTCCATCTGAAGCTCGCGCTGCCGCTTCTCCAGCCGGCCGTTCAGTTCATCGAGCCGGTCCGTCGCGAGCTTGAGGTTGGCCGCGGACAGGGGCAAGCCCTCGCGCTCCTGGATTTCGCAGAGCTCGGCGATCTTCCGGTTCTGCCGATCGATCAGCGTGTTCAGGCTCAGTTCGAGGTGGCGGGTAATCGTCCGGATTTCCTTCTTCCGCTGGGAGGCTACTTCGTCCAGAAACGCCTGCAGCGTCCGTTCAATGAGTGTCCGCTCGGCCGCCGCCACACCCGGTAACCCTTCCGAAGGAGGCACCTCGGTTCCCGCGGGCGCGGACGATAGATCGAGAAGAATCGTCGGCTGGCGCACCGTCATCATGCCCACACGATCGATCTGGACGGCAAACAGCCGGCGATGCAAGGCGTTGCCGCGGCCGTCGAGGACTGAGGCGCTGAAGAAGTCCAGAAGGTAGGGCTCCCGGCTGTGCAGGTCGTAGAAGGTCGCGCCGCGAACGCAGTCGTCGCGGCACAAATCGAATGTTTCTTCGCGCACCACTTCGAACAGCGGATGACCCGGAGTCACCCATTCCAGCGTCGCATCCTGTTTGAGCAGTTCTTTGTCGAACGTCACGCGCGCATATTCGCGCCCCAGCTTGCCGAACCGCGGTTCCAGTTGATCGCCGCGCGGCCAGAGGTTCCTGGGCACGCGTCCGGGGCGGTAGACATGAGATCCGGTGCGAATCTCCCTGGCGTTGAATCCCACGAGAGGGGCGGCCTGGACGAAGAAGTCCTCGATGACTTCCGGGACCAGGCAGCGCTCTTTCGCCTCGCTGTGCTTGCCGATCAGGGCGGAAAGATTCAGTTCCTTTTTGGCGAGGCCTTCCAATGCCGATTCGGTGATCTGGCGGATACGGTCCAGGTCGACCTCCTGGACGATGCGCTCTTTGATCGCTTCTTCCGTCAGGCTCCTGGCGTACATCTCCCGGATCATGCGTTCGAGCTGGTTTGCGGGAAACACATCGCCCAGGACATTGAACACCTGTCCGGTCTGCTCGGGGTCCAGGTCTTTTTCGATCTGCTTGATGCGGTCAAACAGCTTCTCCAGCACGCGACCTTCCCTGGTGTTGGTCGACACGAAATTCAGGACCAGGCAGTCCCGCTCCTGGCCGTAGCGGTGGATGCGGCCCATGCGCTGCTCCAGGCGTACGGGATTCCAGGGAATGTCGTAATTGATCATGAACCAGCAGAACTGGAGGTTGATTCCTTCGCCGGCGGCTTCCGTGGCCACCAGGACCTGGGCTTGCTCGCGAAATTCCCGTTCGGCGCTGATGCGCGTCCCGGGCATGTCGCGGTCGCCGATCTTCATGGCGCCGTGGATCTGCGTCAGGCTGAGTCCCCACTCGGTGAGTTTGCGGACCAGGTAGTCGAGCGTGTCTTTGTGCTCCGTGAAGATCAGCAGCTTCATCCTGGGATCGCAGAAGATCCCGTTTATCGTCAGGACTTCCTTGAGTTTGACAAGTTTCGATTCGATTTCCCGCTTTTCAAGCTCCAGGGCCCGGCGGATCAGGAGATCGAGCTGCAGGATTTCCTCGCCGAGTGATGCGCGGTCATAAGAAGCGACTACCGCCTCCAATTCTTCGGTAATCTGTTCCTGCTCGTCTTCGGGCAGTTCGTCGAAATCATCCGGCAGTTTCTTTTCGATCAGTGCACGGCGCCAGGCTTCCGGATCTTCGAGAATCTTCCGGCGCTTCTCCTTCATCCGCTCGAGGCTGCGCCGGACGGCATACACGCTGGACGCGAAACGCCGCTGGAGCATCGCCATTGTGAAGGAAAGCGCGCGCCCGCGCGCGGTGTCATCCGCCTGAGCTTTGATCGACTGGTCTTCGACGTAGCGGGTCAGCTGGTCGTAAAAGTCCCATTCGTCGGCATCGATCTCGAAGGGAACGGTGCGGACATGGCGGCGCGTGAAGAGCTTTTTGACTTCGCCGGTTTCAGTATCGGGGAATGAGACCAGCGCCTCCTTGGTCCTGCGCAGGTAGAACGGGGCGTGGCTACGCTTCAGCGCTTCTTCGAGGCTGCTCACGTCGCCGTAGACGTCGCGGTCGAGGAGCGCAAGGAAAAGACAGAAGTTCTCGGCGTCCCCTTTATGGGGTGTCGCCGTCATCAGGAGGTAATGGTCGGTCTTTTCCGAGAGCAGTTCGCCCAGCTGGTAGGCGAGCGTCTTCTTCTCGACATTGTAGGCGCTCATCTTGTGCGCCTCGTCGACGACGATCAGATCCCAGTTGCTACGGAGCAGGCTATCTCTGGCATCTTCGATGCGAGAAACCCAGGAAATCGAAGTGATGACCTGGTGTTTTTCCTGCCAGGGATTTTGCCCGTAATTCTCCCTGAGCACGCTGCCGCGGATTACCTCGAACTTTTCGTGGAATTTGTCCTGCAGCTCCCGCTTCCATTGGAACGTGAGATTGGCAGGTGTGACGATGAGGGTGCGTTGAACCAGGCCCCGGATTTTCAGTTCCTTCAGAAGCAGGCCCGCCATGATGGTTTTGCCGGCGCCGGGATCGTCCGCCAGCAGGAACCGGATGCGTGGCAACTCGAGGAAGTAGTCGTAGACGGCCTCGAGCTGATGCGGGAGAGGATCGACTCGGGCGATCGAGAGAGCGAAGTAGGGATCGTATTCGTAGGCCAGGCCCAACCGGAGGGCTTCAATGGCGAGCCGAAATCGGACGGCGTCCCCGTCGAAGGTTTGGGTGATCACGGCCTCGAGAGAGTCAAGCTGAGCGGGGCTGAGAATCGGCTCGTGAACCCGTCCGGATTGGAGTCCTTTCGCAACGACCTTGAAGGCCGCTCCGACCGGGGTGACGATGATTACCTGGACCGGTTCCGGGAAGATCGGGCCCTTGATGATCACGTTGGGGCCAAGCTGATCGAGACGCAAGGCGGCAATCCCCTGGAATGCTTCCACAAGTGGAAGTCCCAGCAGCACTTAATCCAGCACACCCTACGGTTTCCCGTGCGGAAACCTGCGCCGCTGAATGATTCTATTGGGGAGTTTTGGCAAATCCAAAACAAGCCATGATCGGTTCAGAAGAGGATGAAAGCAACAAAAATCTTTGAATCTAAAGGGGATGCCGGGAGCAACTAATCGAACCATTTCTGCACAATTGATTTCGTGCCCTGCAGGCAATGCCCCAATTTTGCGTCTGCTCCAGGGGGCAAGCACTAATCCCCCCGGGACTCCCTCCAAAGTCGCAATGTGAAGCGTTCGTCGTCCTCGATTAAATCGGGCATGGTCCTGTTATGTTCCATCATGCCTCTGACGATTTTTCGAGGAACTCCCATGCCCATGTGCTCAAGATAGTTATAGTCACGCATCACATCCTTCAGCAGTTGGTTCCGGGCGGCCCGACACCCAATTATCATGCGTGCGGGTGTGATCCCGTTCGGAAGCCGTCCAGGTGAAACGATCTCCAAGCGATCCTCATAGATTGAAAGCTCGATATCAGTGCTGGAAAGCAAGTAATCCCGGTGCACCACAGCATTGACAATGCCCTCGCGCACTGCCTCTTCAGGATATGTCCATTGTTCCTGGCGTCTGGCTCCGCCGGATAGAGTTGCCGACACTCCGGTGTTCCGGCGTACGAAATCTACCGCCTGCTCTACCAGGCCGTTCTCAACCAGAACGGTGTTGAGCCCTTTTGTACCCTCCGGATCATCCTCTAGCCGGACTTGGCTGAAGAGCGGTGTTATCGGTCCACGTAGTGTTGCACGCTCCTTGGCAGCGTAATCCTTCACTTTTCCCGGATAGGCAGCTGCGTCAATCCCAGCCTGGGGAAGAAATCTGTTTGGATTCGAACAGAATAAAAGAAGCCCCGCAACTGTAGCCGGTGTTCTTTCTTGTTCTTCGACTAAAAGCTCAGTATTTACCAGGAGATTCCGCCAGCTCTTAATATCCTCCTGCGCAGGAACGTCTTGCCCGCGAACGCGACGAAAGTAATCGTGAAGACGCCGGCGATCAAGATCATCGATCGACGAGCCCGAGACTCCACGGATCTCCAGGCGAAAGGCGCCACGCTGTTGAAAGAGCCGTTCCAATTCTTCGGGGCTAGCCTCGCGGCTTTCAGTGCCGACGTGGATGTAATAAGTCCTGTGATTGTCATGCCATACATGGTGAACACCCCACCCTCGATCCACTTGTACGACCGCGACGTCCTTTCCAGCCTCCACTTCTTTTATGATCTCGAAGTATGGAATTATTTCGGGACGAATCTTGTCCCGGCAAGTAGTCATGACGAACTCTTCGAGCTTGGGCAATGGCTTGGTGACTCCGGCGACGCTTCCATCGTCATCCACACCAAGCAGAACCCGGCCTCCTTGATGATTAGCAAAGGCAACCAACTCCTTGGCGAGTGCTCGATTCTCGATGGTATCCCGCTTAAACTCCACGCCGGAGTTTTCACCGTTCTTGATCAGTTCGAGCAGATCCGTTTTCGTCATTGAGCCCTTTCTCAGAATCCATATTTCAGGCGCCGCATTTCAAAAGCGTCTTTGCCGCCTTCCAACACCTCCTCAACGAGTTCCCTGACCGGGCGGGAATCAATGGAGCCCATGTGCTCCCGCGGGAGCCTGGCTTTTCCCTGGCTTGCCTCACCCAACGCCGACAGGCCGATGATCAGTTCCGCATCTCCAAGAACAGGTATGTTGGCATTGTGCGTCGCAAAAAGAAACTGACGGCGCCGCTTTTCCTCGCGCATTTTGGGAACGATCCCGTCCGTGATGAAACGATTGTCAAGATCGTCTTCCGGTTGATCAACGATCAGTGGCGCCTGGGACTCCAAGAGGAGCAGAAGCAAAACAGCTGTTGCCTTTTGTCCCGTGGAAAGTTCTTCCAGCGTCTGCCATTGCATCGGTTGTTCTTCGGCTGCCACATTCAATTTGATCGTGGTCGTCGGAGGCAAATCCAACTCCTCGATCTGCATTATAACTTCAGGGCTTGCCTCAGCGATGCGGTCGGCCTGACCAGCTGAAAGGCCAAATTTCCGCGATAGCGAATCGCGGCCCTCGCGGCATGCGGCAGCGAACGCCGGCAAAGAGAGATCTGGCTTCTGTTTCAAGATCTCGATCGCTTCCGAAAGTCGCCCACCAATCTGCTCTCGTAAGAGTTGGGCAAGTGGCTCCCGATTGCCGGCGGCCGTGACTTCCGCCGACACTCGGCCTTCGAGCTTGCGATTCACTCTTTTTGACGCTCGCTCGAGTTGCCTGAACTCCTCCGCCTTGATATCTTCCCATTCAGAGAGAAGGTTACGCCGTTCATCCTCCAACTCCTTGAGATTGCGCTTCAACGCTGCCTGTCTTTCCCTGAGCGGCCGGAGTTCCTCGATTTGACGTCTCAGCCGGATAAACTCTTCGCCATCAACCTTGGATTTCTGGAGCTCGCGCAAGATGGTTTCATATGATGCCAGAACAGCTTTCTTCCTTTCATCCCATTGTCGTTGAATTTCTTTAATTCCTGAATCGGCTCGTGCAATTGCCTCCTTCATCTGGGCGGCCACATTTTGGAGGTCTCTGTCTAATTCCTGGAGGATCGCATCCGCGGCGCTCAGGATGATTTTCCCTGGAAGTTCTTCCAGCGCTTTCGCCGAGAGGAAAGCTCGATCAATAGGGATCGAGCGCTCCAGGTGGCTTAGCCACTCCCCGAAAGGCTCGATACGTTCCACTGCAGTCTTGAGCACCCTTTCCTCTCGAACGAGGAGGCTCTGTTCTTTGAGTTTGACCTCCAAACCAGCATCCTGGAACCGGCGCAGCGTCTCTTGGAGAGCCGGCAATGCTGCGAGCCTTTCGTTGATCTGCGAGATCTCCTTGTTTGTATCGACCAGGCGCGACCGCGACCTCTCCAGCTGCAGTCGCATTTCGCTCTTGCGCTTGAGCAGGGTGGCATCGTGGTCTACAAATCGATCCAGAAGCCTGGTCAGCTTCTCCCTACTCTTGGTGAGTTCGGAAATCTCGTGTTGGCCATACACCTCGGCTTGAGCCACGATGTCGGCAGGAGCAAGATTTAGGACATTGCCGCTTTCGTCGCGCACGATGGGGGGATTTGGAATCGTTCTCTCAATCAGGTAAGTCCGTTTTGCTGGGCGATGAGAGCACACCGACAGGGAGATCTTGGTGCCGCTCCGCAATACTTGCCGGACTATTCCTTCATGAGCCTTGCGGGCTTCTTCTCCGAGAGGATCGAGACCCAAGGCATAGCGAAGGCTCTCAATGACAGTAGATTTGCCGGCCCCCCGGCCCCCAATGAGCACGTTGAGGTTGTTATTAAAATGAATTGCCGAGCCGTCAAGGAATCCTCCCTGCCAGGCAACTGCCACAAACTCGGTGTGCTCCTCCATTGGGGGATCAGTGGCCAGGCGAATTCTGGAGCTGGGATCAAGAAACGCCTGCCGCAACCCATCAACGGAGGGCTCGGACATCTTAATCCAGCACGATGCGCCTGGTTTCTCCAAGTCCTCTGGCGACGATACGTCCTGGGCGTTCAGGATGGCAACAGGCCGCTCGCGTTTGTAGTCGGGATTCTTGTTTTCAAGGATCGGCCTGAGATCCTCAGGCGCATCGCGGAGTGGGCCAGGCAGGGAACAGGCGAGCAAATGAAGTGATCGCCAAGCATTCATTCTCGGCTCGCCAGAGAGCACGGTCAAAATCCCGCCATCACTCGCGACGTGAGCCGCAATGCAGACACCCCTCCATTGTTCTGCGCATTGCTCTAAGAATTCGATGGCATCATATTTGCCGGTCGGTGACTGGTGTTGATCATCTTCATGAATGCCGCAAGCACCCAGCAGTCGTTCAAGGGCCCGTACATCTTTAGACGGCTCAAATAGGCATAGAAGGTGAATGCCATCTTTTGTGCGACCTTCGAATCCGGGAAAAACATGAATACCCGCGCTCCGCGCCGCCTTGATCAATGAGTCGGCAGATTGCACACGATAATGGTCGGTTACAGCAATAACCTCAACCCTAAGATCGCGGCAGGCCTGAATGATGGCTTGATTGTATGCCTCCTCGTCCGTATAGGCTGTTGGTTTATTGTGCCGCTTCAAGTAAGTGAAAGGATTCACCTGAAATGCGCAACGGTAAAATCGAGCACCGTTAGGTAACTCAAGAGCCGCCTTGATCGCTTTCGAGAGCTCCATCATATCCGCCTCCTGACCGATGCTTGCAGGTGCCTGATGGTACCATATGTAAAAAATAACGTCTTGCAACAAACCGCCGGACGGTACGCTATCGTCGTCTCAAGCTACGCGCTCCTGCACCGAGACATCGAAT
>CAYGWQ010000077.1:0-19148 GCA_964353465.1 uncultured Acidobacteriota bacterium
TCATCGACACTTCTGGAGCGAATTGGGTGCGGATTCGGGCATTCTATTCGTTTGCATCAGGCGAAAACCAGCTCACCGGACAGGGAGTGCAGGTAAAGATCGCGGAGTGGGCGCCAGGTGTATCGACGCAGCGAAAGACCAATACCGTACGCCTGTCCAATCCATCGTGGGATTTCTCCCTGCGTGGCCAGAATCCGTGCGCCGGCGGACAACCGGCAGCCGATGCCGGTTACAGGATTCGGCCGGGATTCGTTGAACCGCCGCGCGCCGAAGGAGCGGATGCCATCGACCTGTCATTTTGCCGTGATGTTGCGGGAGCCTGGAGATTCCGCGATGGCGGCACCATGGAGCTCGATCCCCAGGGCGGCGCCATCGGATTTGACCGCAACCGGAAAGAAACGAACCGGGGCCGATGGAAGTGCCTCCGCGGAACCGGCGTAACAATTGAGATCAGCTGGAACATAGGGGGATGGAGGGATACTCTCCGGCTCTCTCCCGATTCACTGCGGCTGGAAGGACAGAACCAGATGAATACTCAGCTTCGGGGCGAACGGGTGACTTCAAACCTGGTGAAATGTCAGGCGGTGGCAGGAGTCTGGAGATGGTTTAATGGAGAAATCACCGAACTGGACCGGAACGGCGGAGCGGTTGGATTTGATCGCAACTCCAAGGAGGTGAACCGCGGGAACTGGCGATGTCTCGAAGGCACGGCAGTGAGGATCGAAATCACCTGGTTGAAGGGTGGCTGGGTGGATACACTTACCCTCAGTCCGAATCTGCAAAGGCTCGAGGGACAGAACCAGGCCAAATCGAAGGTGTGGGCCGAACGAATGAAGTGAGGAAGAAGTTGTGTAGGTCAAGTGGCGACCAGGAACATCCCTCTGGACAGAATCATGGACAGGATGTCTCCCTGGCGCGCTCCCAGCGCGATGCGCACGCCGATTTCACGGCGACGCTGGCTGACGTAGTAGGTGAGAACCCCGTAAATTCCCATGCCTATTCTGATCCTAATGGCGACAGGAAGGCTGAAGCGATTGTCTATATTATTGGGCCGGACGTGTGTGGCTCTGGCGGATGCGACACGCTCATATTCGGCATAAGACTCGATGCCGTCCGCTCCGAGATGTCGATCCCGAGCTTTAACAGATCTCCGTGGATCCGCGGGCTCCCCCATAAGGGATTCCTTTCACCATCTTCCGGATCAAATCCCTGCTCTCTCTGCTGGTTCCTGGACGGCCAATAGGATTTCGTTTCGACAGCCACAATCATAGCTGACCAGCGTGCCACTGGCAGATCAGAACTTCAATGTTATGAATGTGGACGGGGTATTGGCAAGGTACAGGGCAAATTCTGATCAGACCTTAGCGCGATCGTCGCTTCAAAGTTTGACGAATTCCACTCTCCGATTTTCGGCCCGCCCCTGCGGCGTGTCGTTGGGCTTCACCGGTTTGGCCTGTCCGAGCCCCTCGGTGGTCAAGCGGTCGGCCGCGATGCCGAACTGGGATACCAGCGCGGCTTTCACAGCTTCAGCGCGCCGCTTCGACAAATCCAGGTTCTTCGCCGCATCCCCGGTGCCGTCGGTATGGCCTTCAATCCTGAGCTTCAAGCCCGGCTCAGCCTTCATGGCCTCGGCTACCACTTTCAACACCGGATTCGACTCCGGCCGCAGGCGGTCGCTGCTCACGTCGAAGGTGATTCCGTGGGTCACAAACCTGCCGGCCGAGAGGATCGTCTTGCTGAAATCCGGGCTCGACTCCGCGATGCGGAATCTGGCGAAGGCGTATTGGGCTCCTTCATTGGGATCTGTTTCCATCCAGCCGCGCTTCAGCTTGCTCACGTCCACCTGGTTCACATCGATGAGCCGCTCGCCGTTCAGATAAATGCGGATGCGCCCGTCCTGCAGCCAGAGATTGAGGGCATTCGGCTTGGCATCCTCGTACTTGCATTCCGCCGAACCGATCTCTCCTTCCGGTCCCTCCAGGTTCGCACTGCATTTTTGCTCGGGATCAAATCGGATCCAGAATCTCAAAACCCGCCCGTCTTCTCCGTCATCAAACTGCCAAGAGAGGTCGCAGTTATCGGCCTTGGTAAGCGCGAAGTCCTGCTCGATTGTGAAGTTTTTCGGCCAGGCGGTCACGTTAGGATACAGCTGCGTAGCCTGGGTTGCCAGCAGGCGGCCTTCGGCGCTCAGCTTCACACTCGCGCCGCGCACCTTCCAGTGGGGCGGTGCGCCCCCTTTGGGCATATCCGTGAAGTCGTCGAACAACAGCATCTTTTCTCCGGGGATAAAATCCCAGCCTTCCGCGAGGTTTGCGGTCTGATTTCCTGTTGCCGCCAGGGAAAATACCGCCAGAATGATCATCGCCATCATAATGAGCCTGTCCTTCTTCAAATTGTGACACTGACACTCCATGACTGCATGGAATGGCACCCTCTGACCTGCGTCTTATCGGCTTTTGAGGGAACTTCACCCACCCTTTCTGCGCATATTAACTTATAGGATATCCTATTGAGGGCACGCAAGGGGAAAGCGGGAGGGGTGGCAGGGAAACACGGGGAATCAGGAGCGGGATCGGGACAGTCGACGAATTGCGGGGCAGAAACCTGCGATACCCGTGCGAGGCGCGCCCCGGGTTGCGTTAGCGGTACTCATCCTCCGGATTAGACCTCGGATCTCCATGGTGGTATCGGGTCTTCCAGGGCGTCGCTGGCGACCTGAAACTAATTGTTGCCTTTCCGTCATAAATCCGGTAAATATGACGGCATGAATGCAAATCGATCCTATCCTCGTCTGTTGAAGCCGCCCGAGCAGAGTTTCTTCCTGTTCGGGATGCGGGGCGCGGGCAAGAGCACCTGGGCGCGCGAGGCCTTTCCCGATGCTCCCCGATTCGATCTGTTGGACGAAGGATTGTTCCAGAGTTACCTGCGCGATTCCCGTCTTTTCGGACGTGAGTTGCTGCGCATCCCTGCGGGTCAGACAGTCGTGGTGGACGAGGTCCAACGGCTGCCGGCCTTGCTGAACGAAGTGCATCGGTTCATCGAGAGCCGGAGGCTGCGGTTTATTTTGCTGGGCTCCAGTGCTCGCAAGCTGAAGCAGGCGGGTACGAATTTGTTGGCGGGCCGCGCGCTGCGGCGGGTCATGTTTCCGCTGCTGCCACAGGAACTCGGAGCAGATTTCGACTTGCCGGAGGTGTTGCGCTTCGGAAGCCTGCCCATCATCTGGCAGTCGCCAGCCAAGGAGGAGAGCCTCGAGGCTTACGTGCAGTTGTATCTAAAGCAGGAGATCCAGGCGGAGGCGCTGGTGCGGAACCTTCCGGGATTTGCCCGCTTTCTGCCGGTTGCGGCCCTGTTCCACGGGCAGGTGCTGAGCGTGGCTGCGTTGGCCCGCGATGCGGGTGTGGCGCGGACGACGGTCTCCGGCTATCTGGATATCCTGGCGGACACGCATCTGGCTTGGCTGCTGCCGGCGTACGAAGGGAGGTTGAGGGTCAAGGAAAGGAAGCACCCCAAACTGTACTGGGTGGACCCAGGCGTCATGCGCGCGGTAAAGCGGGAGTTCCATCCGCCGGGCGAATTGGAGCGCGGGGCGCTGCTGGAGGGCTGGGTGGGCGCTCTGTTGAACGCATACGGTGAACCTGGATGCGGCCTGGGGCTGCGACATGACGGAGTGTTCTATTGGGCTCCGGCCGAGGGCGGTACCGAGGTGGATTTCCTCGTCCAGCGGAGCAAAGAGTTCACGGCCATCGAAGTCAAGGCCAAAGAGGCTCTTGCCTCGCGTGATCTCAACGGACTGAAGGCCATCGCGGAGCTGAACGGAATCCGCCGCCGGATTATCGTGTTCCTGGGCGAACGCCCGTTCCGCACGGAGAACGGCATCGATGCGTTGCCTGTTGAGGAGTTTTTAAGGGAACTGGCGGGAAACCGAATATAGGATATGGATCTTGCCGGTCCCGGGATTTCCACAAGCAAGGATGTTTTCAGCTCGCGACAGGAAACTGCCTTCGCATAAAGTTGGCAACAATGCGCAGATTTTCCGTGGCAGTGCCAAGACCGTTCGGCAGGACAATCCAGGCTGGTGATGTCAACTCCCCTTCTTGCCCGGCAGAAGCACAAAGAAGACCCCCAGCAGCGTGGCATGGGCCGCCAGGAGGCCGTAGAGCATCGTCCGTTCGCGGGGATTCGTCGCGAAGAACTCGGTGAAGAGCAAGAACGGAATGAACTGCAGGAGCAACACCGCTACCACCCAGCCGACCACCGCCCAGAACCTTGTCCGCCAAAGTCCCCATGCTATCACCAGATTGACGGGTAGAAACACCATGTCAGCGACTCGGAATCGCAAGGGCTTGGCCACCCAGGAGGTCCCGTTGATGCTCATGATGCTCCCGAGGTGGGACAAGGCACCCAAGAGCAGAAAGACTGCCACGACCTTCAGGTAGATGGCTACCCGAGGATGTGCGATCCCGTCTCGAATCCGCTTGGCAAAGCTCATTGTCGGTGTCCTCAAGTGTCACGGTGTACGGGTGGCACCCGCGATTGTCACTGCATCACAGGACCGACTTCGGTCCCGGTGACCCGAGACGATAGGCAAAACAAGCTTCAATTTTGTACTTATAGGACATTCTATCGAGGGCACGCAAGGGGAAAGGGGGAGGTGTGGCAGGGAAACGGGGGGGAATCAGGAGCGGGATCGGGACAGTCGGCGAATTGCCGGGATTTGCGCCGCCTCAGGCAGAGGATGGGTATGTCCTGAGCAGCTCAATGTCATCCAGAGTGCCCATCTTGCCGTCGGGTCCGGCAGACACAAGGCGGATGCCGTTCGGACTTGCAGGCATCGCGGCCAGGGGGCGGTTCCATGCATCCAGCCGGACTAAGGGCGACATAAAGGCGGGGTATAACGCATCCGAGAGCTGGATGTAATCCTGGAATGCCGGCAATCGCCCGTTCTTCTGCCTGTAAGCTTCGATGGCACTCCCGATCTGCTCGAGCAGTCGTCGGGTCTCATCGATTTTGACCCGTTGCAATGCCAGGAGGACTGCATTCAGATCTTCCCACTGCCCATTTCCCAGCCGAACCTCGCGCACCACCCACTCCCCGCCGACTTTCTCGATGCGGAAGGCGGCCCGCAGGTTCGTTGACACGACCGCCGTCCGGGATCCAGCCTGCGTAACGGCCAATACCTCGACATCGTCCCTGGTGAGCGCCTCGGCCGGCGATTGCACGATGACATCACGGGCCATCTTTTTGTTGATCGCACGGCCACCGCATCCGTTAAGTAAGAAGGCAGTTACCAGGAGAGCGCCATAGCCGCAGAGACTGCGAATGCTTCTCATAATTTCAATGTATAGCAAACCTCAGGTTATTGCAATGAGGCGGCGAAAAGGGGACGTTCCGCTTTTCCCGGCTTGCACCGCCCATGGCTGCGCCAAACTGGAAAAGCGGAATGTCCCCTTTTCGCCTATAATGATCGCATGCTGCATTCAGCGGAGGGAGCCCCAATCAAAACCATGACTCTCGATTCCCCGGTTCAGTACCTGAAGGGTGTCGGCCCGAAGCGTGCTGAGCAGCTTGCCGACCACGGGATCCACACTGTCGGGGACCTGGTCGATTGCCCTCCATTCCGCTATGAGGATCGAACCGAATACCGGCGTCTGCAATCGCTGCGCGAAGGGGAGTGGGTACTGACGCGGGGCCGCATCTGCAGCGTAGGCGGATTCGAGGCGCGCCGCCGCCGTCTCTCCGTTTTCGAAGTTCTGGTTCAGGATGCCACGGGGAACGCGGCACTCAAGTTTTTTAACCAGCCCTACCTCGGCAATATCTACAAGCAAGGCCTGAATCTTGTCATCTATGGGCAGGTCAAGCGCGACACCTATGCGCACGGGGGACTCTGTTTCCTCAATCCCGAATGCGAAGTGCTGGAGGATGAACCTGCCGGGCCATCGGTCCACTCCGGACGCGTAGTTCCTATCTACCGCAAGCTGGGCCAGCTGCGCACGCGCGCCCTGCGTCAGATCCTGTTCCGGGCGGTGTCCGGCCTGCCGCCGGATACGACCGATCCGCTGCCTGCCTATCTTCGCCGTCAATACAGCCTCCTTCCCAGGGCAAGAGCTCTGGCCCTGATCCACTTTCCGGAGCTGAGGTCCGCTGCGCCGGATGGGCGCGTGAAGGAAATGGCAATGCTTAACCAGGGCCTCTCCCCTGCCCACAAGCGGTTGATTTTCGAGGAACTGTTCCAGATACAGGTCGGCATGGGAATGGTGCGCGAAAGCCACACCCGCGAGCTGAAGGACCGAAGACTGCGCTTGGGCGAGAACGTGCGCCGCGCCATCAAGAAGATCCTCCCCTTCCATCCGACGGCGGCACAGAAACGCGTCCTTAAGGAAATCGTTGACGACATGTGTTCTCCGGGTCCCATGACGCGCCTCCTGCAAGGAGAGGTCGGCTCAGGCAAAACCATCGTCGCCGCGCAAGCCGCGGTCATTGCCGTGGAGAACGGTTTTCAAGTGGCGATCATGGCCCCTACCGAAATCCTGGCCGAGCAGCACTATTTCAACTTTCGCCGCCTTCTGGCCCCCCTGAAGTACCCTATCGATATCCTCAAAGGCAGCCTGCCGGCGAAGGAAAAGCGGGCAACCGCAGAGCGCATCCGCGACGGCGAGTCGCGCATTGCGATCGGAACCCACGCACTGATTCAGGAGGGTGTAGAATTCCAAGATCTAGCCCTGGCCGTCATCGACGAGCAGCACCGTTTCGGGGTGATCCAACGCAATGTCCTTAAAAGCAAAGGCAGGTTTCCGGACCTTCTGGTCATGACCGCCACCCCGATTCCCCGATCCCTGGCTTTGACCCTGTATGGCGATCTGGAGGTCTCGGTGATCGATGAGTTGCCCCCAGGACGCCGGCCCATCGAAACCCGATGGTATCAGGAAAAAGAGCGAGCCAAGGCATATCAGGAAATGCGCAGGACGGCTGCCGAGGGACATCAGGTCTATCTGGTCTACCCCTTGGTGGAGGAGACGGAAAAGTCCGATCTCCGCGCAGCCACCCAGATGGCGGCACAGCTGCAGGAGAAGATATTCCCCGACCTGCACATCGGCCTGCTGCACGGCAAGATGAAAAGTGCAGATAAGGACCGGATCATGAGTGACTTTACGGCAGGCGGGATTCAGATCCTGGTGGCGACGACGGTTGTCGAAGTGGGGGTGGATGTCGCCAACGCCACGCTCATGGTAATCGAACATGCCGAGCGCTTCGGCCTGGCCCAGCTGCATCAACTGCGCGGGCGCGTTGGCCGCGGCACAGCAGCCTCCCAGTGTCTCCTCATCGGAAACACGCGCGGCAGCCCCGAGGCCCAACGCCGCCTGGAAATCCTGTGCGAAACCAACGACGGCTTCCGCATTGCCGAGGTAGATCTCGAGTTGCGCGGACCGGGCGAGATTGTGGGAACGCGCCAATCGGGGATCCCGGTCTTCAAGTATGCAGACCTGGTTCGGGACCGGAAGGCATTGGAGATTGCCCACAGCGAGGCGCAACGATTTCTCCGCCTGTTGAAAACCCATCCCGACGAAGAATGCAGGCGCATCGCAGCCCATATCCGGAACCGGTGGCGCGACCGCTACAATGTAGCACTGGCGGGCTAAGGTCCATATCATGCGCATCATCTCAGGGAGGTTTCGAGGCAGGAGATTGACAGGCCCCCGCGGTATGGACCTGCGCCCGACCAGCGATCGCCTCAAGGAAACCCTCTTCAACATCCTTTCCCCTGAAATCACCGGCTCCAGGGTGCTCGACGTTTTTGCCGGCACCGGAGCGATCGGCCTGGAGGCGCTCAGCCGGGGGGCGCAGCAGGTCGTGTTCATCGAATCAAGCCAGGAGGCCGTTCAGTTGATCCGTCAGAATCTTGCGCTCTGCGGCATCACGACCGGCTTTCGCATTCTACCGGGCGATGTTTTCACATCCTTACGCACGATCGCACGCGAAGCTTTCGAGGCCGACATAATATTCCTGGATCCCCCCTACCACTGGGAACCCTACCGCGATCTGCTGGATATCCTGTTTGGCTCCGGCATTGCACAGCGGGGCTCCCGGGTTGTGATCGAACATCATCGCAAATCGCTCCTGCCGGAGTCGGGGAAAGGATTCCGGTGTGTGCGCACTGTCAGGCAAAGCGACAAATGCCTCAGCTTTTACCAGTCCATCGATTGAAATCCCCTGCCCTTGCATGATCTGCAATAGCAAAACCATGACCACGAAATACACGAAATACACGAAAATATACGAAACGATTCAGGGAACCAGGGACCGGCCGGATCTTATGACCTGTCTGGGCATTTCGTGTATTTCCTGTATTTCGAGGTTCATACAATGGATCTTCTTCAATCGTTTACCTGATTCTCGATGACATTGAGGACTTCGGATAAGAGTTGACAGAGACGCTGGGCTTCCCCCCGGCTCGCGCGGTCCCCTGCGGGCAAGGGCTGCCGCAATAGTGACAGCGCCTGAATCCAACCGTTCTGCCTCCCGTTGCTCTGCGCCAGGTGCCCGCGGATTTCCCGCAAACACCTGCGCATGCGATCCTCCGTCTCCAGGTAGTGGCGCCAGCGCTCGCGTGGCGTTACCTTGCTTTCCGCAGCGATGGCTACTGCCAGCCGGGATCGGGCGTTCTCCAGCGCGTACAGGAGCTCATGGTAATGGCGCTGGCCACGGCCTCTGCCCGGTTCTGCCCCGAACACATGTCCTCCCGCCCAGATTTCCTGAAATAGCGGCGCCCAAGCCGAAACAATACTGTCGCGACACGATTCCCTTCCTATCTAACAGGTCATGGAATTTTTGAGCCAATAAATCATGGATTCCCGCGAAGCTGATCCTCTGAATTTGCCGGCTGTAGTTCAAACCTTGATGCTCTGTCACCGGGACAAGTGGCTGAGATTTGTCCAGCGGATGGTTCAAAACCGGGCGGATGCGGAGGATGTGCTACAGGAAGCCGTGATGCGGCTTCTGGCCCGAGACCTGCAGTTTGAGTCTCCGGAACATGCCAGGATGTATCTGGGCCGTGTGATCTGCAACACGGCGATTGAGCTCTACCACCAGCGCCGGCGCCAGCGCCGGCAACACTGCCCCGTGCACGAGCAGCTACTGGCCGCGTCAGACTCCAGGGAACCGGATCGGCGCTTGCGCGAGCGTGAGGAGTCGGCGACCAAAGCACGCCTCCTGGATCTGCTCGGAGAGGGCCTGGCACGCCTTCCGTTCAAACAATACCAGGCGCTGCGCTTGACGGTCTTGGGTCCCGAGATCCTCTCGATTCGCGATGCCGGCGCTGCCCATTCCATCCCCTATTCAACACTCCGGCACCGTAGCTTGCAGGGAATCCGGCAGCTGAGGAGGTTCCTGAACCGGGCCCTGCGCGCTGCGCCGGGAAAACTGGTGATGGCATGATACCCATCGGCAGGCGGCGGCAGGGCCCCAAGAGATCCATTTTAAAAGGATTTCATGAAAATCATCCTATTCGGGGCTCTTTGACGTTTATTGAGGATTGCTCTTCGCTGTATAATAACCCTTTTTGGATAAGGCCGACGCTTCTTGCGGTTGTGGATTCGGCGGACATTGATGAAGATTCGAGCAGTCTATCCTGGAACGTTCGATCCGGTAACCAACGGGCACCTGGACCTGATTCAGAGGAGCGCGGTCCTGTTCGACGATGTCGTGGTGGCAATCTTGAGCAATACCGACAAGACACCTCTTTTCACCCCGCAGGAGCGCTTCGAAATGCTGGAACAGGTAGTGAAGAGACTGCCGAATGTCTCCGTGACCACCTTCGAAGGGCTCCTCGTTGACTACGCCGAGCAGATTCAGGCATCGGTTATCGTCCGTGGCATCCGGGCAGTTTCCGATTACGAATATGAACTGCAAATGGCGCTCATGAACCGGCGGCTGTCCTCCAGGGTTGAGACTGTTTTCCTCATGCCGGCGGAAGCGTACTCTTACCTCAGTTCGGGCCTTGTCAAGGAGATTTCGGTTTTGGGAGGTTCGGTGCACGGTCTTGTGCCTGAAATCGTCGAGCGTCGCCTCAAGCGCAAACACGGCAAACGGCCATAGGAAAATCTTCCCGGGAAGGGTCAAACCGAAATGCAAGGGGAGAGCAATTTGCGTTTCATGCGCAAACTTGGCAAAAAGCGCACGTTCTCGGAGTGGCGCTCTCTCTGTGTGATCGCGCTCGCTCTGGTGCTTCCCTTTGTCGGCGTGGCCGCATACCGTGCTCTTGAGCGGAGACAGCCTGCTTCTTCACCCCCTGTAGCCGACGCAGCTCCGGTTCCGAGTCCGCCCGCGACTCCGGCATTTGTTGAGTTTTCCGACACTTTTCGCAAGAATGAGACCATCACCGATGCGCTCGCGCGCCACGGCCTGACGAACCTGCAGGTCCTCGAATTGACCCAGGCAACGCGACCCGTCTATTCTCTCAGGAAGGTTATCGCCGGAAGGGAATTCGCAGGCAACCTCACGTCGAACGGCGAGTTTCACGAGTTTCGCTACCGGATTGATGACGAGAAATATCTGACGGTCTATAGCGATGGTGACCGGTTTGTCCCCCTGCTCAAGAAATTCAACTATGAGACGCGCACAGAATCATTTGCGGGTGTTATCGAGGACTCGCTGTACCTGGCGGTTACGGATGCCGGGGAGCAGGCCCAGCTCGCAGGGGAACTGGCAGATATTTTCACGTGGGATGTGGATTTCTACACGGACATACAGAAAGGCGATTCCTTCCGGATATTGCTGGAGAAACAGTATCTGAACGGCAAGTTTACCAGGTACGGCAAAATACTGGCCGCCGACCTGGCAGTCCAGAACAAGGTGTTTTCCGCCTTTCGGTTCCAAAACGAATATTACGACAACCGGAGCAATGCGCTCAGGAAATCTTTCCTCAAGTCGCCGCTGAAATTCGCGCGCATCTCCTCGCGGTTCTCAGCCGCCCGGTTTCACCCTATTCTGAAAATTATTCGGCCTCACCTGGGCGTAGACTACGCAGCGCCGACCGGGACGGTTGTGGTGGCCGTGGCCTCCGGCACAGTGGCGCTTGCCGGCCCGGACGGCAATCTTGGCAAGAGTGTTCATCTGCGGCACGCTGACGGCTATGAGTCGGTGTACTCACACCTGTCCAGCATTGCAGTCAGAAGCGGATCATCCGTGGCGCAGGGCGAAGTGATCGGCCAGGTCGGAGCTACAGGGCTGGCCACCGGACCCCACCTTGACTTCCGCCTGCTGCGGGGCGGGAAGTACCTCAATCCGACCACGGTCATTCTCCCGCCGGCTAAGCCTGTAGCTGCTGCCCTGTTTGCGAGCTTTGCCGCGCTGCGCGACGACTTGCGCAGCCGGCTTGACCAAATGCCGCGCGGCAATGGAAATCCAGCCCAAGCTGCGCAAACCCATAACGCAGGAGGAGGGACTTGGAAATGAGCTATAGAGATATGCGACTGCTACTGCCGGCTCTGGTTGCTTTGCTACTGTTCGCACCGGCTGCGCGATCCCAGGATATCACGGCCTATGCCGGGGGGCTCCTGCCCGGCACTGTGAAGATTGATGAGATTCCCACCTTGCTGAATAATTCACCGGTATTCGGCGTGAGGTTCGACACCGGTTTTGCCGCCGTCCTGAGGCTCGAGCATACGATCGCCTTCAGCAATGACCTGCTCTTTCCCTACGGCCAGCCCGGCGTAACCAACGCCAGGGGCTTCCTGTTGAATTCCAACCTGCTTGTGCATATTCCGGTCGGAAGAATCGTGCCCTACGTCACTGCCGGTCTTGGCTTGATAAGTCAGTTTGGTTCCGACAACCTCCCTATCGGGACCAAGTTCGCCATCAATTATGGAGGCGGAGTGAAGTTGCGCAAGCTGGCCGGCCCGTTGGGCTTCCGGATCGATGCGCGTGGATACACGGCCACCAAGGTGTTTTCCCGCGCCTTCAACATGTTCGAAATCAGCGGGGGAATCCTGTTAAGCTTCTAGTTACGCAATTCCTAAATGTATGAAACTGGTCATTATTGCCAACCCGATCTCCGGTGGCGGACGAGCTTTCAGGCGGATTGGGCGGCTGAAGCAGGCGTGGCCTTATCCTGATTGGGAATTGGATCTGCACGCCACCAAGTGCAGGGAACATGCCGGGGTGCTGGCACGCGATCTGCTGGAACATCCTCCCGACCTGCTGGCCGTCTGCGGTGGAGATGGGACCCTCAATGAGGTCGTCTCGAGCGTTCCGGCGCCGCCATTCCCGGTTGCTATGATTCCTGCCGGCACAGCCAATGTGCTGGCGCACGAGCTGGGCCTGCCCCTGAATCCGGTTCAAGCGCTGGAAATTGCCTTGAAAAAAGTGGTTCGTCAAGTGGATCTGGGTATTGTGCAGGGGAGAAACCGGCAGCGCTTCCTCCTCATGGCCGGGATCGGGGTGGATGCCTACATCGTTTCCAAGATCCGTCCCAGGAGGAGACTGCTGGGCATGGCCAATTTTTATCTTGCGAGCCTGCGCGCGTTCCGGTCCTATGCTTTCCCCGAGTTCCGGATTCTGGGAGGGGATGAAACTCTGAGTGCGACCTCGTGTATTATTGCCAATGCGCACTCCTATGGTGGCGGGCTGGTGTTCACTCCGGACGCCGATATGGGTGACGGCTTGTTCGATGTTCTCATTCTTCAAGGAAAACCCGGAGTAGAACACTTTCGTTTTATCCTGTCCGCATGGCTGGGCAAGCCTATCCAAGTGTCTTGCATCCAGCGCCGGCGCCTCCCGACTCTGCGCGTCGAGGGAGCTCGCGGAGTCTGGGTTCAGGCGGACGGGGAGCTGATGGGGGCGCTCCCCATCGATGTGACCCTGACGCCCGCCTGCTTTCCTCTGGTTGTTCCGGGTTGATGGCGCCCTGCGAATGTTCTTGTCCCGCCAGTCTGATCGCGTTATCGTAGCCCAATCGTATGAACCTGGCGAATCGAAATGCTCCTGCCGATGGACCGTCCGGAGCGGCGTCAAGATGTGTCCGGTGCGCCACCCGGCGGGAGGCTTGCGGATGTCGCATAGCAGGTCCCTCGTAATCACGATTTCCTAGTTTGCAGCAAGGAGAAACAATAATGAAGATATTGAGGATTGCCCTGCCGGTCGCGTTGATCTTTGCGCCTGTGGCGGTCGGGACGGGCCAGGGGCCCGGATCGGACCGCCTGTCAGCTGACGTATTCCAGGGTCTCGCGCTGAGATCCATTGGCCCGGCCCTGACCACAGGCCGCGTCTCGGATGTTGAAGTCGATCCGAAGAATTCGAGCGTGTATTATGCTGCCACCTCCGTCGGCGGCCTTTGGAAATCGGAAAACCGGGGAATTACCTGGACGCCGATCTTCGATTCGGGCGGATCCTTCAATCTTTGCTGTGTTGTCATCGATCCGAAAGACTCGAATCTCGTCTGGCTCGGCACAGGTGAGAACTCGAATCCCCGGAGCTCGATGTATGGGGATGGCGTGTACAAATCCACCGATGCAGGGAAGACCTGGAAGCTCGTCGGTCTTGCGACGTCGGAGCACATCGGCCGGATCCTGATCGATCCCCGCGACTCGAACGTGGTCTACGTCGCCTCTCAGGGTCCGCTCTGGTCCGCGGGCGGCGAACGCGGCCTGTACAAGACCATCGACGGCGGCAAGACGTGGAAGGCTGTGTTCACGATCAGCCAGGACACCGGCGTCAACGACATCGTTTTCGATCCGCACAATCCCGACATCCTGTACGCATCGTCGTGGCAACGTCGTCGCGCCACCGGCCAGTTCGTCGGGGGAGGGCCCGAGAGCGCCATATATAAGTCGACGGACGGCGGCGCGAAATGGACAAAACTTACCAAGGGGCTGCCGCAAGGGCCCATGGGCCGGATCGCACTTGGTGTTGATCCGAAGGCGAAGCCTACGCGAGTGTACGCTCTGGCGAATGCGCTGCGGGCTGAATCCGGCTTTTACCGTTCGGATGACGCAGGAATGACCTGGACAAGGATTGGCGTCATGGAAGTCGCGCCGGGGGCCCCCGGCGCCGGCGGGCGCGGGGGCATTGCGCCTGCCGACAACTGGTACCGCGGCGGGGATCCGGGCTACTACCATGAGCTCTTCGTGGATCCCATCCGGCCGGACACGATCTGGTCGGTCAATACCAACCTCGAGCGGAGCACGGATGGAGGCAAGACCTGGAGCCGCGTGCCGATCCTCGGCGACGTGCATGTCGATTACCATGATGTCTGGCCCAACCCGCAGGACCGCAACCACATCATCGTTGCCAACGACGGCGGCATCTACGAAACCTGGGACGAGGGCAAAACCTGGCGGTTTTTCTCCAACCTGCCGGTGACGCAGTTCTACCGCGTGTCGGTCGACAATGCGTGGCCGTTCTATAACGTCTGCGGCGGAGCGCAGGACAACGGCTCCGTGTGCGGGCCCTCCCGCACGATGAACCGCGTCGGCATCCGCACGAGCGACTGGTATGTGGTGGGCGGCGGCGACGGCTTCCAGACGCGCAACGACCCGGAAGATCCGAAAATCGTGTACGCCACCTCGCAGGGCGGCGCTATTTCGAGGCTCGATCTGCGGACCGGGCAAAGCCGATCCATCCGGCCGAGGGTGCCGCTGCCCGGCAGCAGCGAAGAGGCCGGTGGCGCTCCCCCGGGCGCGGCGGGCCGGGGACGCCAGGGAGGCCCGGGCCAGGGCGGCATCGCGGCGGAGCGCACCAACTGGGACGCTCCCTACATCATCAGCCCTCATTCCGCGAAACGCCTGTACTGGGGCTCTAACTTCCTCTACCGCAGCGAGGATCGCGGCGACACATGGGAGCGGATCAGCCCGGACCTGTCGCGCCAGCTCGATCCAGCCAAGATTCCCATCATGGGCAAGCTCTGGGTTCCCGCCGAAACCGTTTCCTGGAACACGGCCACGACCGCACTCAGCAACATCGTGACGATTGACGAATCACCGCTCCTGGAAGGTCTCCTCTACGTCGGCACCGATGACGGCCTGCTGCAGGTTTCCGAAGACCGCGGCAAAAACTGGCGCAGGGTCGAGCGTTTCCCCGGCGTGCCGGAGGGAACCTACGTCACCGATGTCTTTGCCTCGCCCCGCGATGTCAACCTGGTGTTCGTGGCCCTCAACAACTGGCAGCGCGGCGATTTCAAGCCGTACCTGCTGAAGAGCACCGATAGCGGCCGCACATTCACCTCCATCGCAGGTGACCTCCCGGACCGCCAGGACGTGTTTGCGGTGGTGCAGGATCATGTCAACGGCGACCTGCTGTTTGCAGGCACGGAGTTCGGACTGTTCTTCACGGTGGACGGCGGACAACACTGGGTCCGGCTGCGCGGCGGGCTACCGACCATACAGGTGCGCGACCTGGACGTGCAAGAGCGCGAAAACGACCTCGTGCTCGGCACCTTCGGCCGCAGCTTTTATGTGCTTGACGACTACAGCCCTCTGCGCGAGGTCAGTGCAGCGGCACTCGAGGAGGAAGCGCGCCTGTTCCCGCTGCGGGATGCCTACCTCTATAATGTCCTCGGGCAGCAGCAGGCGGTGGAGAGCAACTGGACGGCGCCCAATCCCCCCTATGGTGCCGTGTTCACCTATCACATGTCGCAAGCGCCGCCGGCTGATGCTAAACTCGTGCTCACGATCACGAACCTGGATGGGCGTACCATCCGCCGGCTCGATGGACGCGATCCCGGCAGCACGATCCCCCAGACGCCAGGGCTGCACCGCATAGCCTGGAACCTGCGTGCGGACCCGCCACCTCCTGCCCAGGAAGCCCAGGGTGCGCCAGGGGGCCGCGCCGGTGGAGGGGGGCAGGCCGGTGCCGCTGGATTCGGCGGACGAGGGGGCGGACCGCAGGGACCGATCGTCGAACCCGGACGCTATCGTGCGACGCTCGGGAAAATGGTCGGGGACAAGATCACCCCCATCGGCCCGCAGCAGACCTTCGCTGTGGTACAGATTAAGCAATAGATTCGCGGTGGACAAACAGAAGCCATGGCTGTCCGTCCGACAGTGCCGGCACGGTCATTAATTCCGATACGGTGCGACAGCCGTTTGCATCTCAATGGAACCACGAAGACCACAAAGACCTCGAAGATAAAGGCGCAGCCAAGGCCCTTGGTTCTTTGAAGTCTTTGAGGTCTTCGTGGTTTATTTATTGAATACTGTTCACCCGTTCAAGGCGATCGGGAAAATAGAGGTTGCATGCGATGTGGAGGCAAGCGGCGGTGTTAACGGTATGCGGGGCAATGCTGGCGTGCGCAACGGGGAAAGCTCCCGAGGCCGGCGTCAGGCAGGAGGACGAGGTTGCGGTGGAGCGCAATGCGGCGCTCGGGGAGATCCGGTATAGCACGGCGAAAGGGAATTGCCGGATCACCTGGACGGCGCATACGACGGAGATCAACCGCAGCGTGATCCGCCACAGGGCGGAATGCGAGTTGCCGCTGGCTGAACAGGTTCCGCTGCTGGCAAAACTGTTGCGCAAAGTGATGGAATCCGGCATAGATCAATCGCAGTTCCAGACGCTGTCCTGGGGACGGATCTACCCGGACGGCCCGCGGGATTCCACATTAGCCGCAAGGCTGGCCTTGGAGGCAAAGGATTCGGAGGGATGGGATGCAGCCAAGGGGGTGCCTCGGGGAGGCGATGTGAATGGATTTGTGCGGAAGCTGGCCAATGATGAGATGATTTATCCGGAATTGCGCGCGCTTTTCCGGGATTATGGCCTGGATATCGAGCTGGCGTCAGTCGAAAAAGTGCTGGTACTTCCGGCTGGGCGGCTGCCGTTTTTCGATAGACTTCAAAAGGGCGGCGCCGAGGCCGGTGACAAGCTGCCATTCGACTGCCAGGCCTGGTTCTCCATCCGGGGAGCTGGATCCACTCGGGGGATCTGATGCCTGCGGTGCCTGCGCCTTCGGCAGCCGGAAATCACTCGTGGCGAAGGGCGGCGAGCGGGTCAATCCGGCTGGCCCGCTGAGCGGGCAAGAGGCTGGCAGCAGATGGCATGGCGTCATCCAGATCCCGCTCCAGCCTGCCCGGGTAAATTGTCCGGATGAGCCGGTTCAGCTAGGCCATAGAACACCTGTCCCTTATGTGTACTTCAAGACCCTTGCGACAGCATTAGTAACCGCTTGCCAGGTTTTCTCCTCTTCTGCCAGCCGCTTTTGCCCAGCCGGGGTAATGCTGTGATACTTGGCTTGACGCTTGTTCTCGGTCGTGTTCCATTGGGATTTGATCCACCCCGTCTGTTCGATTCGGTGCAGGGCCGGGTAGAGGGATCCTTCTTCCACCTTGAGCTCATCGCCGGAAACCCGTTCGATGTGAACTGCGATGCCGTAACCGTGCATCGATCCTCGCGAGGCTAGGGTTCGGAGGATCAGGAGGTCCAGCGCGCCCTGCAGATTGTCCGGTTTCTTTCCCATCTTACATACATAGACGTCTAGGGTATGATTTCAGTTCCCGGATTCTGCAGATTGTATTATCGACAGGGCCGAAGTTCCCGGAAGTTTGCCTTTCCGCGTGCCGTCCAGGCGGCGGCTCAGTGCAGGCGTACGCCATACACTGCCAGTGCCCGTACGAGCGTCTCCAGGAGGTAACCGCTTCCTAACAGCAGGGCGAGCGCGAATCCTAGTGCCTCAAGGAGGGGGCTTTGCCACCGGAGAAGCGGTTGGCGCCGGCTGTGCAATCGGGCCAGGCATGCAGCCTCGATGCGGGCAGCGGCTGCAGGAGGCAGTTCGTCAACAGGCATGGCGTCGAGCCATAGGTCTGCCTGCGATTCCATCATACGATTTTCATCCGCAAACATTATTTCACCTCCTGGCCGATTTTCCCGGGATGGGTCATCCGTTGTGCCAACATTTCCCGCGCGCGCGACAGGCGCTTACGGAGCGTGGCCGCCGGCAAATCGAGGATCTCGGCGGCTTGCTGGGGAGTGAGTCCGCCGACTGTGACCAGCAGCAGGCATTCGCGATAAACGAGGGGCAAACCTGCCAGCGCCGCCTGCAAAATCCGGTGCGTTTCCTTTTCAGCCAACTCCTCCCAGGGACCCGGCTGCAATGAGGGCCGCAATCGAATCGCCGTCAGCTCAGACGTCCTGGTCACATCCATGTTCCGGGAGCGGAGATAGCTGAAGAACAAATTGCGGGCCACACGATAGAGCCAGGCGCCGAGAGGAACCCCGGGCCGCGGTGCCGGGGGATTGGTTACCAGGCGCAGCCAGACTTCCTGGGAGAGCTCTTCCGCCAATGCCGTGCGCCCGCTGAGCCGCAGCAGGAATGAAAACAGGCGGCTGCGGTATTTCGCATACAGCGCGCAGAATGCCGCTTCGTCGCCCCCGCTCACGCGGCCCAATAATTCGGATTCACCGGCCTGGTCTTCCCCCATCACGCTATTCATAACGCGAAAGGACGGCGAGCGTGACAAAAATATATTGTCACGCAACGGTGTACTGCGCGTTTTCCGGGATGAATCTATCTAGCCAAGGGCTGCGCCCTTGATATCCCGCCAAAAAACGGCGGGATATGAGAAGACAGAAGTCAGGAGACAGCATGAACGGCGGCCATGCTCTTGTGCTTGCCGCCTGCATGGCGCTTGACGTGGAGATTCCGGATTCTCGCTTTCGGCTCATGGCTGCTAACGAGTACAAAATTCCCGTTACGCTTCGCATAACGGTATAAAGGAGAGGATTATGGGCGGACATGCCATCGTGCAACTGACGTTTTTGCTGGTGATCACCCTGTTTCTCCTGGGCATCGCCATTTCCTTTGCCGTCCGGCCGACGGAACGAAAGTTGGGGATGCTGCGCCCGCTTTCGCTGGCTCTGGTCTTTGCCCTGATCGGTGCCCTGTGCGGCGGTCTGGCCAACACGTTCCAAGCCTCCGTGGGGCACGCCACCGCCGCTGATGCGGGGGAATCCGTGCAGATCTTGCTGGCCGGCGTTTCCGAAGCGCTGATTCCTGGTGCAGTCGGTTTCGCTGTTCTGGCCATCGCCTGGGCCCTTGCCGCCATCGGTCTCAAGCGGCTTGTGCCGTAACGCGACCTGCTTCGATGTATAGCAAAACCGGGGACGTTCTTCGCTCACCTATTTTGCTGCCTGCGCTACAGGATTAGGGTTCATCCGTTGGAGCA
>CAYGWQ010000078.1:0-19118 GCA_964353465.1 uncultured Acidobacteriota bacterium
GGTGCGAGGCAGAGTGGCAGAACTGAGCGTCAGGAGCAAGTTCGTACTCTGTTGAGCCAGAAGGAGTCCCAGAGAACCTCCCAGGAAAGCGATCAGGACGCTTTCGGTCAGCAACTGCTGAATCATTCGCGATCGGCTTGCACCGAGCGTGGCGCGGACAGCGATCTCCTGTTCCCGCGAAGTGGCGCGGGCCAACAGGAGATGGGCCATGTTTGCACAAGAGATGAGCAGGACGAATGCGACCGCCGCGCCCAGAACCAGCAGTGCAGGCCGGATGTGCGCAACCATCTCCTCGTGCAGCGGGAGGACGGTGACGTCCCAACCGGCATTCGCTTCCGGATACTGCCGTTGGAGCCGGTCAGCGATGGCGTGCATTTCGGCTTGGGCTTGATTCTGTGTGACTCCTGGCTTCAAACCGCCCAGGACCGTCAGGGCACGAGACCCTCGCTGTGTCATGGCGTAAGGTTCCAGGGCCAATGGGACACACACATCGGCATCGGGGAGCCTGAGCTCCGATGGGAGGATGCCGATCACTTCATAGCCGGTGCCATTCAGGGCAAGAGACTTGCCCAGGAGGCCGGGGTCAGCACCGAACCGGCGTCGCCAAAGGCCTTCGCGTACCAGCACGACATGATTGCCGCCGAACCGATCTTCTTCCGGAAGAAAAGTCCGGCCCAGAATGGGTTTGACTCCCAGCAATGAAAACAGGCCGGCGGATACGCGTGCACCGTTGATGCGCTCCGGCGTGTCGCCGCCTGCGAGGACAAATCCCCAGTACCTGTATGCCGCGATCTGTTCAAGAGTCCGGCTTTGGCTGGTCCAGTCGACAAAGTTGGGCGGCGAGACCGCTGCCCGGTCTATCTCCTGCTGCGGATTGGATTCCCACAGCGCGACGAGTCGTTCGGGATGCTGAAATGGCAACGGACGCAGCAACACGGCATTGATGACGGTAAAGAGCGCGGTATTAGCGCCGATGCCGAGCGCCAGGGTAAGCACCGCTGCGGCGGTAAAGCCGGGATTCTTGCGCAGCATGCGCAGCGCGCACCGGATGTCTTGCAGGACGCTCTCCATGATTGGCAACATCGTTTCGCACCCCCGTGGAAAATCGAAACCCCTTTCGTTAAAATCGTGCTACCCTGCACTAGTCCCAACTAGTGTATTCCCATATTTTCCTGTTGCCGAAAAATAAGAACAAGCGCCATCCATTCTCAGGGAGCAGGAGCCTATGAAAAAAGCAGACATCCACAGTCATCTGTTGTTGCTGGTCTTATTACCGGTTGCTCTTTTTGCTTCTTCCCTCCCCACTGGAGTTCATGCCGGCGACAAAGCAGCCACCGGCTGCACTACGATTATTCTGGGTAAGAAGGCAACCGCGGATGGAAGCGTGATCATGGCCCATAATGAAGACTATGGGGTCGACGATTGCATGCATCTTGTCTATCATCCGCCGGAGAAACATGCTCCGGGAAAAGTGATTCGATTCGCGTTTGCATCCGTTCCCCAGGTGCCTCTCACCTATGCATACGCGGCCGTGGAGATGTATTCATTAAGGGGGGACACCGGTGACTGGCCCCCTTGCCCTTTGAATGGAGAGACGCCATGAAAATCTCGAGCCTGACACTCACCCTGGCCTGCACCGTCTTTTTCCTGTTTGTACATGCCGCGGCCCAAACCGGACACGCTGCTTCATTGTTTATTGCCCGCCTGAAGTGCGAATACAAAACAAATCCGCTCGGCATCGATGTGCTACAGCCGCGTCTGAGCTGGCAGAGCATCAGCGGCGAGCGCGGCTGGCGGCAACACGCCTACCAGATCCGCGTGGCTCACAGCCCGGCTGCGCTGAATCAGGGGAAGGATCTGATCTGGGATAGCGGCAAGGTAGCGTCGGCGGAGTCCCTGCACAGAGTCTACACCGGTCCGCCACTGCAGTCGGGCAAGCGCTATTTCTGGCAGGTTCGAGTCTGGGAAGCTGAGGATCAGCCCTCCACCTGGAGCGAGACGTCCTGGTGGGAGATGGGCCTGCTCCAGCCCCAGGATTGGCAGGCCTCATGGATTGAGCCTGGCCTCACGGAGACCGTCACCAGATCCAATTCCTGTCCCCTGCTGCGCAAGGAATTCTCGCTCCGGGGAGATGTTCTATCGGCGCGCGCCTACGTGACCAGCCTCGGCTTGTACGAACTGCAGCTCAACGGAACGCGCGTCGGCGATGACGTGCTGACCCCCGGCTGGACAAGCTATGACAATCGTCTTCAGTATCAGACTTATGACGTTGCCGCCCAACTCAAGAACGGCAGGAATGCCGTGGGGGTGATCCTCGGTGACGGCTGGTACCGCGGGAACCTGGGTTTCAGCGGCCAGCGCAATACCTACGGCGAACGGCTGGCTCTGCTTTTGCAGATTGTCGTCACGTACGCAAACGGCAGCAGGGAAATCGTGGGCACCGACGCGACCTGGAAGGCTGCGACAGGCCCCATCCTGGCATCCGACATCTACAACGGGGAAACCTACGACGCCCGCCTGGAGAGAAAGGACTGGAGCAGCCCAGGCTATAACGATGCCGCCTGGACTGCGGTCCAACCCGCAAGTCAGCCCAAGGGCCGCCTGATTGCCCCGGCGGGGCCGCCGGTGCGCCGGATTCAGGAAATCAAGCCGGTGGAAGTCTTCAAGACTCCAGCAGGGGAAACGATCGTCGACATGGGCCAGAACATGGTGGGATGGGTGCGTCTGAGGGTGAGCGGCCCGGCCGGTACTACCGTGACGCTCCAGCATGCGGAGGTGCTCGACAAGGCGGGGAACTTCTACACCGAAAACCTGCGCGCCGCCAAACAGACGATCATATACACGCTCAAAGGCGGCGGCGTGGAGGAATATGAACCGCACTTTACCTTCCAGGGATTCCGCTACATCCGGGTGCAGGGTTTTCCGGGAGAGCTCGCGCTTGATAATGTGACCGGGATTGTCGTCTACTCGGACATCGAACCGGCCGGGACCTTCGAGTGCTCGAACCCGATGATCAATGTGCTGCAAAATAACATTCAGTGGAGCCAAAAAGGCAATTTCGTGGACGTCCCGACCGACTGCCCGCAGCGCGATGAGCGCCTGGGCTGGACCGGCGATGCTCAGGTCTTTGCCCGCACTGCCGTCTTCAACGCCGATGTCGCGGCCTTCTACACCAAATGGCTGAGGGATATGACCGCGGATCAGAAACCGAGCGGCGCCATTCCCGATGTCATTCCCAATGTCCTGGACCGCCTGAACGCCGCTAAGAACAGCGCATCCGCAGGCTGGGCGGATGCCGCGGTGATCGTCCCCTGGACCGTCTACCTCAGCTACGGCGATGTCCGCATCCTCGAGCAGCAATATGCCACCATGAGAGGCTGGGTCGGCTTCATGGCCAAACGCGCAGGAAGTTCCCTGCTTTGGAACAATGATTCTACCTATGGCGATTGGCTGGCGTTTGCTACCACCCGTTCTGACTATCCCGGCGCCACCACAGATAAGGACCTGGTAGCTCAGGCGTATTTCGCCCGATCCACCGACCTGCTGCAGAGAACCGCCGCCTTGCTGGGGAAAAAGGAAGATGCAGAGACATATGCCGACCTGCTGGCCAGGATCAAAAAGGCCTTTGTCGCGGAGTTCGTGACGCCGAACGGTCGCCTGTCCTCCAACACCCAGACGGCATACGCCTTGGCGCTGGCTTTCGATTTGTTGCCTGAAAACCTGCGCCCCCGGGCGGCCGAGCGACTCGCCGAGGATGTGCGCAGGTTCAGGCACATTACCAGTGGATTTCTGGGAGCGCCGCTTATCTGCCAGGTCCTCAGCGACTTCGGTTACGCGGATGAAGCGTTTTTGCTTCTAAATCGTAAGGGCTACCCTTCCTGGCTCTACCCGATAACTAAGGGCGCCACTACCATCTGGGAACGCTGGGACGGCATCAAACCTGACGGCTCCTTCCAGGACCGGGGGATGAATTCCTTCAACCACTATGCCTATGGGGCGATCGGGGAATGGCTGTACCGCTTTGTCGCGGGGATCGAAATCGATCCCCGCCATCCGGGGTATCAGCACATCATCATTCAACCCCACCCCGGTGGCGGACTGACGTTTGCCAAGGCGAGGCACCAGTCCCTGTACGGTTCCGTGGCCTCCGGATGGGAGTTGGACGGCGCGCGGTTGAAGGTGACCGTTGAAATCCCGGCCAATACGTCGGCAACCGTGAGGCTTCCGCGGGCGATGTTGGCCGAGGTTCAGGAGAGCGGCCAGCCGCTGGGAAACGCCAGGGGCATTATCCGGTCTTCCCAGGAAGGGGAGACCGCGGTAGTGGAAGTGGGCTCCGGACGTTACGAATTCAGCTATGCCCTGAAGCAGGGAAGCGGCGGCAAGTTTTGACCGGCATGACTCAAAAACCAGGGATTGGACCGACCCCAAACTGCCGACACGCCGTATCCTATTTATTTTTTGGGAACGCGCTTGAGGGTGAACTCCAGCGCCATTTCCCCCTCGACAGTGATCTTGATGGTGTCGCCGGTTATCTTGCCTTTGTGCAGCATCGCGTTGCCGTCAAAATCGATGGTAAAGCTAAAATCATCTCCTGCGATTTTGCCGTTGGAAATCGGCACCGTTCCCATGGGCCCTTCCATGGAGCCGGTCAGTTTTTCGCCATCGACTTTGAATGTGATGGCGATCGTCATTTCTTCGCCTCCACCTGGACCGGTCAGCTTGCCTTCCCATCGGCCATTGAGATCTGCCGCAAGCGCAACAAGTGATAGGCTCGCGACTACCATCATGGAAATCAAGATTTTCCGCAACATCGGATTCCTCCTTTCATGCACTGTTCCTGGTTGATGCGCTGATTCCCCCATCGCGCAAATCCCCGCTGGGATTGGGCAACCGGCTGCGACTCCATGGTTTTATGGCAATATCCGCCCAGACGGCAAGTCTTCTTCCCAGTCACGCCACACTAAAGCCTATGCTCGGGAGGGCATCGGGTGTTGTTAATTCTTGGTAAAATCGCATCACGCTTCTGAAGTTCCTATTGCCTCCCCATCTCCAGGAGAATTCCTAAAACCGGACGCTCCCCTATTTCCGCTCGTTTGACGAGCCATGACGGAAGCCATCCGGCGGAAATAGGGGTGGACTGCACCCCTTGCGTTCGCAGCGGTTTATTGTTCCAGCTCCTTGAACATTTTCTGGGGACCGAATTTCAGCAGTTGCAAGTTCGCGTAAACCCTTCTCTCCAATCTTCCCAAGCTGAAATGAGCAGCCACATAGGCCAGGAAAGCCAACGCAATTGCTGCGGCCAGGACCAGAAAAGCATTGTGAAAAATCAGCCACTGGATGATTAAAAAGGGAAGTATCGGGATCAGCATGATGAGAAATACCATCGACAGCTCCTTTCCCACAGAAGGTTTGAAGGCATTGGCAAAAGGAAAGCCATCAACAAAGAAGACCGTCAGGCCCAGATAGACGGAGGCAAGTGCCATGCTGAAGCTGATGAAAAGCATCCCTTCCGCCACGCCCCAAAACCATATGCAGGGACCCAGCAGACAGAGATGTATGATCCCGGCAGGCATCCAAAGGGACAAGTAAGTTCCACGGACGAAAGGCCGCAACGGTCCTAGAGGAAGAGTGACAAACATGGATGATCCCTGAGGTTCGGCCGTGTAGGACATCAGGCTGCATACCACCGCCATAAGCACGCCCAGAACGTGGGGGAGAGCAATCAAAGGCGAAATCGCTCCCGATGTGTAAGGCGAAACCCGGATACCTTTTACAACTATGAGAATCAGGCAAAGCAGGCCTGTCCCAATATTCCAGAACGCCTGCATGCGAAAATTCCAGTCACGCCGAACCATTGTGCATACCCATGAGAATGCGCCATATCCCGAGGGTGCGCCTGTGAGCTTTCGCACCAATGGATTCAGCCACGATCTCCGCGAAGAACGGGCTACGGAAGTTGCACTCCCCTGAATGAGAGCGGATACTTTGATCAGATAATCCGTTCTGAAACCGCGCAGCCCGAATGCGATCAAGGCACACGTTATGAGGCAGGCCGCGCCCGCTTCCCAGGTGGAAAAGCCCGGGTATTTGGTGTGGCCCATGAGTCCAAGAGCCACAAACCAGCGCCACGGCATCCACGATGAACCAAGTGCCTTGGAAATTATCCGAGTCTGCTCCATGAATCTGGTCCCGAACACTATCTGCAGGGTGTTGACGATCAATGTCGGAAACAGTAGTGTCAACAACTGCAGCCACAATGCTGCGTTTTTCAGCTTTGCAGGGGAGACAAACAGGAAGAGCCAACCGTAGATTCCGCAAATCAGAAAGGCGACAAACAGTCCGGCAAGATAGGCAGCCATGAGGTGCGTCAAAGGATAAAACCAGTGAGACTGGCGCAGATAAAGACCCGCGATGGCGGGAATCGCATTCAGCGCGGACGTGATAACGGCAACGATGACGAATACATGCGTCAGCTTGGCTGCGACGTACGTTGCCCCGCGAATAGGCTGATGAGCCAAAACGGTAGCTTCATCGGGATTCATGATGCTGTTCGCAACATCCTGCGTAAGAATCATGAACATGAAAAGCATGCTGCTGCCAAGAATGACAAGCAAATACCCATGCAGGGGTAGATTGGTGAAAGCGATCAAGCTGAGTAAAAGAGAAATGAAGACATACCCGCCAATCACTTTCGTCAGACTCACTGTCGTCCCCATGAATTCCAGACGATCGCTCAGCATGGAAAAGAGATCGAGCAATAGACGATACTGGCGGGGATCTATCCCCAGAGCTCCGCAGAGCTTTCCAACACCTTTTGACTTGAGAATCCTGTCTCTCAGCGTGTTCGGCTCCATCATAGTTTCATCGAAGCTGAAAAATCGGGGACAGTCCACCCGCGCCCGGCTAAAGTGTTGGTAATTGGGTCTCTGCCACGGGGCGCTTGGGACAGTCCCCAATTCTTTCACAGCTTCATCGCTTCCAGGACGCGTGAAATCATCGGTTCCGTGCTGGCCGTGTGCGTCAGCTGGCGGAAGACTTCTTCCAGGGTACTGCCCCTCGTCTGATCCTTCAGTGAATCGAGCGTGCCATCAGCAATCAGGTTTCCCTGGTGGATGATCAACACACGGTTGCAGACTCTTTCGACTACATCGAGGACGTGGGAGGAATAGAGAACGGCCTTGCCTTCTCGTGAAAGCGCGCTGAGCAGATCTTTCATCACGAGAGAAGAACTGACGTCCAATCCCGTAAGCGGCTCATCCAGCAACAGGACCGGAGGATCATGAAGAAGCGCAGCAGAAATCAGCACTTTCTGGCGCATTCCCTTGGAAAAGGTCGCCAGCCGATCAGAGCGCTGCTTCGCAATATCGAACATTTCGAGCAGCGTAATGATCTTCTGTTTCAGGGCCTTTTCCTCGATTTCGCGAAGGCGTCCAATCAGTTCCAGGTATTCCTGGGCCGTAAGGCTTTCGTAAAGGTTCGCCGATTCGGGAACATATCCAATGATGCGTTTGGCCTCGATGGTTTGCTCCGGCAATGAAAATCCATGGATGCGTACACGACCCTGGCCTGGCGTCAGTATTCCGGTCAGAATCTTCAGGGTGGTGCTTTTCCCTGCGCCATTCGGCCCAAGCAGGCCAACCACCTCTCCGCTTTCGATGTAAAAACCGATGCGATGCAGCACTTCGGTCAGATGGTAACGAAACACCAAGTTTTCGACTTCGATTGCTTTAGGCATGGTCTTGAACCTGCAATGTTATTAATCGCGGACTTTCATGGATTTACGCACCGATAGACGGATACCAGTGTACTATATCATTCAACCCCACCCGGGCGGCGGACTGTCGTATACGAAAGCGAGGCACCAGTCCTTGTACGGTCCCGTGGCCTCCGGATGGGAGTTGGCTGACGCGCGCGAAATTGGGGGCAGTCACCTTTTTTCGCCGGGAGAATCTCGGCAGATTGAAGTAGGGATGGCGAAAAAAAAGACGACCGTGGCCGATTTCGCTGGTGTGGGGTGGTTCGATAGTCTTGTTATATGATAGGAACAATCTGCACAGGGGGTGTTCGTGAAAAAGTCAAAGGCTGTCATCATCGCCGCATGTTTTTTTGTTGCGCTGGGGGGAGCGTTCCTGAAGTTGTCTTCCGGGGGAAGCCGTCCATCCGTCCTTACGATCCGCGAACGGGCCGAATTGGTCTATAAGATCACCCAGAAGCGGCTCGACACTCTCCTCCCCCGTCTCATGAGAGAAACCGGGATCGACATGTGGATCATCACCTGCAACGAGGACAATCTCGATCCCATCTTCGAGACAATGATCCCATACGAAAACTGGTGCCCGATCACGCAGATCCTGGTCCTGTACGATCGCGGCCCCGCTAAAGGCGTCGAGCGGCTGAACGTCTCGCGGACCGACACCCAGGGTCTGTTCGTCAACGCGTGGGATGCGGCCGCCTGGGACGCGAAAAAAGGAGAGAGCCAGTGGGACTGCCTGGGCCGGGTCGTCCGGGAGCGCGCGCCCAAGCGCATCGGCATCAACGAGGGCGAAATCCAGTGGGCCGCGGGCGGGCTGACGGTTGTTCTCAAGAAGAAGCTCGTCGCCGCCATCGGTCCGCAATATGCCGCGCGGCTCGAGTCGGCCGAGCCGCTGGCGACCCTCTGGGCGGAAACGCTTACCGATGACGAGGTCGAGGTCATGGAGCGGGCCGCGGCGCTTTCCCACGCCATCATCGCGGAGATGTTCTCGGACGCGACCGTCACCCCGGGCCAGACGACAGCAGACGACCTCCGCTATTTCTACTGGCAGAGGGTGGCGGCTCTGGGGCTCAAGGTATCCTTCAGCCCCTTCGTCTCGATCCGCGGCCGCAGCCCGGAGAACAGGGAGAAATTCGGCAAGGACGACAGGGTTATCCGACCCGGCGATCTACTTCACTGCGACGTCGGGCTGAAATACATGCGCTGGAATAGTGATCACCAGGAGATGGCCTATGTCCTGAGGGCGGGCGAGACCGACGCGCCCGAGATCTTCAGGAAGCAAATGGCCGAGGCGAACCGGCTCCAGGACATCTATTGCGGAGAATTCAAGACCGGGCTCAGCGGCAACGAGCTCCTGGGGAACATGCTCAAAAAAGCCCGGGAGGCGGGCATCCCCAATCCCAGGATCTACTCGCATTCCCTCGGCCTGTTCCTGCACGAGCCGGGCCCGTTGATCGGCCTGCCCTGGGAACAGGTGAACAATCCGGGCCGGGGCGACGTCAAACTCGTCCCGATGAGCTGCTTTACCGCCGAGATGAGCGTCACAATGCCGATCCCCGAATGGGGAAACCAGGATTTCCGTCTTCCCCTGGAGCAGGACGTTCTTTTCACGGGCACCCGCACGTTTTTTCTCGACGGCCGGCAAACGCGCTTCCACCTGATCAAGTGAGCTGAGAGCTGCTTCGAAAATAGAATCAATTCTGCCTGGACGTCGGGGTCGGTATCGGAATCGCATCAGCGCGATACCGATACCGACTGCGACCCCGATCCCGACTCCGACCCCGAGCATTTTCATGCACTTGGGTGCGCCATAGGCCCATGGATTACTGCTTCGAAAATAGTTCTTTGAGAACCTTTGAGGCCTTTGAGCCTTGGGGGTTTACCTCCAAGACTCAAAGCACTCGAAGAATCTCGAAGATGGAGCCATTCGCATTCTTGGGAAGCCCTTCGCAAAACCAACCTTGCTTATCAGTAACTGAGGCCGCTGCCGATCGGATATTGGTCGCTGACCTTTACCGGGAGCCTGCCCGAAGGTCTGATTTCTCCCTTAAGCACCTTGACGAACGTATCGAAATAAACTGTCTGATTCCCGAACCACCCCCGTTCGCCGTAGCCGATTAGGAACGCGCCGACGCCGGGGATCTTCCGGATGAGATGGGGATTCCCGTAAGTCATGGCCACGACCCCTTTGGGCTTGGCCGCGATGACCTTGTTCATGAATGCCAGGTCGCCGTTCCGGAACGGCGCCGCGTCGCCGAGCCTTGTCCTCGGGACGAAAAGCGAGAGAATGACCAGATCGGCGGCAGAGGCTGCCTGCCATGCCTTCCCGTAGAGGGCGGGGTCCATATCGGGGCGGAATGTGAAGCTCTGGATTCCAGGGAATGCGGCGGCCAGTTTCGTCGCGAGGCCTGCCGGCACCGGGTCCGGATCGGATTTCACGACGATGATATGGACCGGCCGGGCCGGGCGGCCCGGCGCCAGGGGCAATACTCCATCGTTTTTGAGCAGCGTCAGCGACCGGTCGGCAACTTCCTGGACGATGGCCGAGTGGGCCGGCGTGCCGACATACTCGCCTACCCGGGATTCATCGACGAACCGGTTCCTGTGCAGGTTCAGCCGCGCTTTCAGGACGAGAAGCTTGCGGACGGCTTCGTCGACACGGCGCTCGCTGATCCGGCCGGACTTCACGGCGGCCACCAGCGCCGCGATCGTCGCGGCTGGGTCCTTCGGCTTGAGAATGATGTCATGGCCGGCCTCGAAGGCCTTGACGGCTACTTCTTCGGCACCGAAGCGCTTGACGACGTTGTCGTACCAGAGGTCGTCGGTCGTCAGGATGCCCTTGAAACCCAGCTTATCCCTAATCCAGCCTGTGGCCAGCTTCTTCTCCACGCTGGCGGGGAGCTCTGATCCGCCCGTGACCGAGGGCACGGCGATGTGTTCGCTCATGATGAAGTCAACCCCGGCATCGATGGCGTGCTTGAAAGCTCTGAACTCCTGCGCCTCGACCGCCTCCGCCGGCTTGTTGATCCAGCTCCAGTCGGGGGCGGCGGGCATCCTCTCGACATCGCCGCGTCCCGGGAAATGCTTGGCCGTCGTCAGCATGCCGTTGTCGTGATAGCCGCGGACATAGGCGCGCACCATGCGGCCGAGGAGGTCAAGGTCGCCCCCGAAGGAACGGACGCCCTCTGCCGGGTTCTCCGGCCGCCAGGCGATATCGACGACCGGGGTATAGGTCAGGTGGATGCCCATGGCGCGGCCCTCGACCGCGGCCGCCGAAGCCGCCCGGTAGACCAGATCCTCCGACCGTGCCGCGGAGAAAGCCATGTTGGCCGGATACTCGCTCGCGCCGGTCACCTGCTGTCCCGGGCCTCCTTCGAAGTCGGCGGCCATGAGGATGGGGATCCGGGCTTCCTTCTGCAGCCGGTTTAGGAGCCGGACCACGTCGCGCGGTGTTCCGCCATAGAAAACGAACATGCCCAGGCCGTGATCACGGGCCAGGCGGATCCACTGCTGCATCCTGGGATCGCCGTCGGCGATATAGCCGCCGATGAGATCGGAACACAGGATCTGGCCGACCTTCTGTTCCAGACTCAGTCCGGCCAGGGTCTGATCCGCCCAGGCCGAAGCCTCTTCGAGGGGGACGGGAACAAACGGCTGAAGAGGTGTCTGTCCGGCTGGAGCCTGGAACCCGCTCCAGTCTGCGGTCAATCCGCTTGAATAAAACAGAGAGGATACGATCCCGCCGAAAACGACGAGCGTGCCCAGCACGCCGGTGCATTGACGCAGCTTCATGGTTGTCTCCTTCCGATCCGGCCAGAATATCGATTACTTCCCCATTCTGATCCACTGCCCGCCACAAGTAGTGGCGCTTGCCCCGGATCGTAATGAACAATTCATCATACTAATCAGTTCATAATTAGGTGGACGTCCAGCGCTCTTTTGAGACTTAGAGGCAGGCTTTGTAACCTCCAAGACTCGAAGGCTCGAAGAATCTCTAAAAACAAATGTCTGCATACCAATGAACTGACTAGTAACTGACAACGTCGGGCGGGAACCGGTACCCTATATGCCTGGATTTCATGAAGCCATTGTCGCTGAAGTCGGCTTACCTTGACAGTACCGGACCAGGAACGCGACATCATGCCCCGCGCGCCTGGCGGCCGTCGCCACAAACCCAAACCCGGCCGGAATCGCGGGCATATGGAGCCGCTCGGTGTTGGCCGAAATCAGCAATCCTCTCATAGCGTGACAATACACTATCCCGGTTTATTCTTCAAAGAAGTCCCCATTAAATAGTGAGCTTCGGGGACATGGGGGACTTTGTTCGGGGATGTTGTTGAGCCGGTCAGACTGATGAGGGCTATATGGGTGAGTAAGTCCTTTGCAAGTTGTTGATCACAAGCTCGGATGTAGACGCTCCTATCGTAGAAGCTGAGTCCCCGACATGCTCCGGAAGTCCCGATTTAGCTAACCTGTGCTGACGCCCAGTGGCCGCCGCCATATGTCCTCGAAACCCGTTTATGGTTCACGTGCCCAAGCGTGAGAGCCAGATATTGCCACAAGTGCTTCAGATTCAGCTATCCACGGCTGCAACAGCTGATTATAATGACAGCATCTATAGGTGCTTCGATCACGTTTCGCGAGGCACACACTGCAAGTTACACACGTAGCATTAGCAGGGGACATTCATGTGGCACAATCGGGGAAAGTACATAATCAGAGTCTTTGTTATCCTCGTGATCGTGTTGTTCGCCATAGTTGCCGTCGCGGAATTGCTGATCGGTTCGGGAGTAAGAGCCTACAGTCAAACAGCACAGGCTCATTTTCCCGGCAAGCGGGTCGAAGCCTTGATCGCGATGGTGGGATGCGAATCGTGCAATATGCAGGACAGAAATCACGCTGTTTGGACTTTGGGCCAGCTTGACGATCCACGCGCCCTGCCGGTTTTGGAAAAGTATTATACAGGGGCGAAGTGCGACCACCTGAAGAATCTCTGCCAAGGCACGCTTCAGATCGTTTTACGGCATCTCCGGCACGAAGATAACAATAGGTTCGAGTCCGTTTTATGGCGCTGGATGTTGCCAGCCGAAAACTGAAGGTTTTTACCCTAACTGTAGAAGCAAATCCCCGAAACCCCCACGAAGTCGCGTTCGAGGAAATAACTCCTGACCCGGCTGGGTGCATCTGTCGTATCCTCGACGCCTCAGTTCGCCATCTTAGAGCCGCTCGTCGGCCTCGATCAATGTTCGCGCAACTGCTCGGTTGTAATCCACGGCAATCGTGTCGATAATAGCATCTGCTTAAGCCTATGAAATTGCGGTGGATCGACAACTACGCTGGGACGTGGGCGGACCAAGAGGGCCGGACCCTCAAGATCAGGGCTCGGGGTGAAACAAAGGCCGAGGTAACCTTGCTCGTGGACGGGCGCCCGATGCTCAGGCCGTGGTGCGGCAACAAGCCAGCAGAAGGCCTTATTGCCACGTACAGCCCTCGTTATGGTCCGGATCTTGATATCGATCTGGGCAGGCCGGGCTTTTCACTGAGCGTGAACTACGAGCCTGGCGACTCAGTGGCTCCCGAGGAACCTGAAAGCTTGTCCGTTGGCGTCTCACGATATGAATCAGACACTGAAGCGGAGGGATTCGTTCGACTGTTCGGGAAGCTGGGACGATACATACGAACTGATCCGAAACACACAAATCGAGGCGATTGACAGCTGAGTGCCTCGTAATTAGCTCATCGCAGGGCAACAGCTGGCGCAGCATTGATACAGAATTTGGGATGGCACAGCAGCAGCGCATTCGGGGCGTGTCGAAGTACAGGTCATGGGGCCGCCGTCCTGCAACTGCTGGGTCGCCCACTTTATGATCACTGAGTTTTCCCTGGACGCGTCCACGACAGATCACACGCCATCCAACCCAAGCTGGTCGTTCACGGCTTGACGCAGTCTCTGTTTGCAGCCCAGGTAGCGTTCCGTCGTCTGCACAGATACGTGACCCAACAAAAACTGGATCTGTTCCAGTTCGCCGCCCGCGAGATGGCACAGACGTGCGCACGTTCGACGCAGATCGTGGGGCGCCAGATTTGGAATTCCAGCACGCTGAGCAGCAGCCTTTACCACATGCCATATTGCTTTTGGCGTGATCCCGATTCCCCAAATCGTTCCTTGCCTGTTCACCCGGCGAAAAACACTACCCTCGGTGATTTCAGCCTTGTTGGTCCATTCATCAATTGCTCTCTTCACCCACGCGGGCATCGGCACCGTCCGGATGTGCCGGCCCTTTCCAATCAGGTCGGCGATTACCCAGTGTTCTTCCCGAAGCTGCAGGTCTTCAATCCGAATAACGGCGGTTTCCGCACGGCGAAGCCCGCAGCCAAGAAGTACGGCGAGGATTGCACGATCGCGTTTCCCGCGCAGTGTGTCCGAGCACGATCCCCTGAGGAGGGCTTTGCCTTGTTCAGCAGTCAGCCAGTTCCCAATCCGCACACTCAACCCCTTCGCACCCTTGACCCTGGCGATGCCAGCTGCGAGTTCAGGACTCAGTAGTCCTGTGTCTGCCGCCTCGTAAGCGAGACGGCGCACTGCGGCCAGCCGAACGTTGATCGTTGAAGGCGCGAGATTCTTCTGTTCCAAAAAGAAGCGATATCGCAGGACAACCGTGCGGTTGAAAGCCAGCCGCGGTTCTGAGCAGTACCATGAAATGAACTCATCGATGGCATGCCCGTAAGCATCCTGTGATGTCTTTGCGGGAAGAGAGTTGAGAACAGCGTGCTTCGACTGCTCCAGATCAGGAATCCGAAGAAACTTTCTCGTGCGACGGATCTTTGATCTCTTCTGTTGTTTTGCCATACCCGGCGGCCTCCTTCGCCGCCGGGTCAGTATGCGAGATCAAATCGTTGGTTAAAGTGAAGATGTCCAATTGACGCGAATGCCGTATCTGGACAACGTGCGAGTCTCCGGTGATCCACTCACTCACGCAAGTGCTGCGGATTCAGCTACCCAGGGCTGAACCGAGTCGACCATAATCGCGGCCAATTTGCATCGTTCTGATTGCAGTGCTCGAAGTGCCAGTTGAGAGGGTCTTCATGATCGGCAAAAGCATCTCGCACTACCGCATTATTGAAAAACTCGGCGCAGGTGGCATGGGCGAGGTCTTTCTCGCGGAAGACAGTCACCTGAACCGCCGCGTTGCCATCAAGGTTCTGCCCGATGAATTCGCCCGAGACCCCGAACGCCTGGCCCGCTTCGACCGGGAGGCAAAGCTCCTGGCTTCACTCAGTCACGCGAACATCGCTGCGATTTATGGGCTAGAAAAAACGGACGGAAACCTTTTCCTCATCATGGAACTGGTGGAAGGCGAAACGCTGGCTCAGCGTGTTGCCAAAGGACCAATGCCGGTGGACGATGTCCTGGAAGTCTGCCGCCAGATCGCGGAGGGGCTTGAAGCCGCTCACGAGAAGGGGATCATCCACCGCGATCTGAAGCCCGCCAATATCAAGATTACGCCGGAGGGCAAAGTCAAAATCCTGGATTTTGGCCCGGCAAAAGCATTCCAGGAAGAATCCGCCGCAACTGCCATCTCGCATTCCCCAACGATTACCGAGGCAATGACGCGCGTGGGCGTGATCCTGGGCACGGCGGCCTATATGAGCCCGGAGCAGGCGCGCGGCGCGACGGTAGACAAGCGCGCGGACATCTGGTCGTTCGGCGTAGTGCTCTACGAGATGCTGACAGGCAAACAGTTGTTCGCGGGCGAAACGGTCTCGGACACCTTGGCAGCAGTGCTGACGAGGGAGCCGGAGTGGGAGAAGGTCCCGGCAAAAGTGCGGTCACTGTTGCGACGCTGCCTGGCGAAGGATCCGAAATGCAGGCTGCGCGACATCGGTGAGGCAATGGTTGGGGTTGAAAGGGCTCCCGAATCCGCACCGGTGAAACACCCGTGGCTCGCCTGGAGTGTTGCGGTGGCGCTGCTCCTTGCGCTTTCGCTGGTGTCTGTCCTTTATTTTGGTCAAAAGGCACCGGCGGCGGCAGTCACACGCCTGGTGATCCCGCTGCCTGAGGGCCAGGAATTGACGGACTCTCCGGCCATCTCCCCTGACGGGCGGATCGTTGCCTACGCCGCGAAGCAAGGCAGCGAGGAACAGCAACTCTTTTTGCGCGATCTGAACAGCTTCGACGCCAAACCGGTCGCCGGAACCAAGGGAGCCTCGCAACCGTTCTTTTCGCCCGACAGCCGCTGGGTGGCGTTCCTTGCCCGGGGCCAACTCATGAGAGCGGAGGTCGCGGGGGGATCCCCAACGAAGATCGCGGATGCGGCAGGGGACTATGGGGGTAGTTGGGGCGATGACAACACAATTGTCTTTACCGCCGCCTTCAACTCAGGGCTGTTGCGAGTCCCCGCCGTGGGGGGGCAGCCCGAAACCGTGACCAAGCCGGACGGCGCCGCCGCGGGGTATGCCACATACAGCCGCACTTTTTGCCCGGTAGTCACAATATTCTCTTCACCATGTGGGGAAAGGACACCACCGCGGTACTGTCGCTCGATACACACCAGTGGCAGCGCGTGCTGCCGGCGAGCGGCGCACAGTATGCCGCTTCCGGTCATCTTCTGGTGAGTGACGGCGTCGCGGGGCTGCGGGCAGCTTCCTTCGACCCGGTTAGCCCCGTCCTCACCCGCGCGGACACATCGGTTCTTGCCGACGTGTATTACACTTAAGAGAAGGATTTAATGTGGCTGGCCACCTCGAAGACCGGCACCGTGGTCTACGTGCCGGGAAGTCCAACCAGGCATTCGCTGGCTTGGGTGGATCGCCAGGGACGAAGCGAACCGGTGGGCAAGGAGCAGGGCGAGTATTGGGATTTGGCCCTTTCACCGGACGGGTCGAAGGCAATCGTCACGAAGGGCCAGGACCTTTGGATCCACGACCTTCGACGGGGACCATGGAGCCGGCTGACCTCTACTGGAAATAATGGACTTGCAATCTGGGCGGATCGGGGGACGCGGGTTGTTTTTGCCTCCAGCCGCAACGGAGACTGGGACCTGTACTCGCAGCCCACCGATGGTTCACGGCAGGCCGAACTCCTGCTGAAGAGGCAGTACGACCAGTTCCCCTTGTCGCTGGCGCCCGATGGAACACTGGTCTTCGGGGAAACGCAGCCCGGCGCGGGGAACGACCTCTGGACGCTGTCCCGCGATGGCAAGGTTTCTCCTTTCCGGGTGACGAAGTTCAATGAGGTGGAGGCGCGGTTCTCGCCCAACGGCCGCTACCTGGCCTATGTCTCGGATGATTCGGGCCGCAGGCAAGTCTACGTCGAGGCCTTTCCCGGCCCCGGAGAGCGGGTAGCGGTCTCTGCAGAAGGCGGAGAAAAGCCTTTGTGGTCACGAGACGGCAAAGAGCTCTTCTATTGGGCAGGAGGAGCCGTCATGGCGGTGGAAGTGCAGACCGAGGGAGCCTTCTCCATGGGCGGCCGTCGCCGGCTCTTTGACAGTACTGGGTTCCACCTTGGCCTTAGTCAGAGTTACGACATCGATCCGGATGGGAAGCACTTTCTGATGATTCGCCGTGATCCCGGTTCGGTGCCGCGCCAGCTCAACGTGATTCTCAACTGGTTCGAGGAACTCAATCGCCTCGTACCCACCGGAAAGAAGTAAGCGGGTTAGCCACAATCTGCGTCCTTCCAAAAGGTTAGAGCCGAACGGCGCCGCTGGAGCTTATTGAGCCTACACTCCGGCGAAGTCCCGGAGTGGTAAAGGGGGCGTACCAACAGAACAAAGTTGGAAGACAAGACCAAGTGGCACGCCGCTCTCATGTTCAAAGTGCCGATGACTCCAGCGCGTTGTCAGGCGACGCCTCGCACCTACTTCGAAGCTTGCATCACCCAAACTGTCTTCGTGTCGCGCGCGGTCACCCAAATCAGATCCCCTGCGACCCGCACGGCCCCACTCCCGGCCGGTGGGCCGAAGATCTCATCCACCCGATTGGTGGCGGGATCTATCGACGCCAACAGCACCTTCTTTGCCCTCACCCAGACCCGGCCGCCGCCAGCGGCGATGTCGCCCCCTCTACCCGTCATGCCAAGCGGGATTGATGCCACCGGTAGGTTGTTGCGTGGGTCGACACGAGTGACCGAACCGTCCCCTTGGTTCAGAGTCCAAATGCCGCCTTCGCCGGCAGCCAGAAATCGTGGTATTGGGCCGACGGGGATGGTCGCCGTGACCCGATTCGTCGCAGGGTCGATTCACTGCACGGAACCGGCCGCCTGATGGCCGGCTGGCCCTGTATTTGTGATCCAGACAGTGTCGAAGGCGAAGGCGGCCGCGTAGGAATGGGGTGCAACCATATTTTCTGGGGCAATTTGCAGGGAAATCCAAATCTGCAACAGATCGATGATAAGCGTTCCTGTGACTGCCTTGCCGTGGAGCGATATGCTGCCGCAAGCATTGGACCCAGGCTTCAGCAACGTTGACCTTCTCGCGATTCACTAATGCAGAGGCAATCGGTGCACGCCCGAGGGCAGACCAATGGGGTGGGCGATATATCGGCTCCCCGGAACTTCAATGCAGTCGAGGGACAGCATTTTGGGAGGTCGCGGAGGCAAATGGCCCCTGGCGCCTGCGAAGTCCCGATATGGGAGATGTTCCCAAAGCGACCCGCGATATCGCACTGATCTCCGCGAATTCAGTATTTGGACAACGTGGTACTTTCCGGTTACGCCACTACCCAGCCACGGACACGAATGCGAGGCCCTAGGATTGTGCAATTTCTATAAGATACGGCGATTTCGATACAATGCAACTGGGGGCAACGAAGTTCTCAGATTTTTAGTCATACGCATGTTCAGACGGCCGCCTTTGCTGTAAAATGCCCGCAGGAGAAAATTGCCATGATCAAAACGGTTGAGGCCTTGGTTGACGATGAGGGAAGGGTAAGACTGCTGCAGCCTGTTCATCTCGCGTCGACACGCCGAGCTCTCGTCGTTATTCTCGATGAGCCGGAATTTGCTGATAACGAAACGGCGCTGCTCAGTGAATTGGCTTTGACAGACTGGAGCCGACCTGAGGAGGATGCTGCATGGTCTCACCTGCAGTCGGAAAAGTAATTCTCGTTCCCTTCCCCTTCTCCGATTTGTCCAAATCCAAACTCCGACCAGCGGTGGTTTTAGCAGACGCGGGTCGCGGTGACTGGGTGTTATGCTAAATCACAAGCAATCCGTATGGTGATCCGATTGCTCTTGTGATCAAGGATGAGAACTTCGCCGAAGGATCCTTGCGAATCGCCAGTTTTGCGCGACCTGGGAAACTATTTACGGTAAGGCGGCGTAAATAAATAACATTTACAAGTAGTCTAATATGCTGTATATTTA
>CAYGWQ010000079.1:0-19075 GCA_964353465.1 uncultured Acidobacteriota bacterium
CCGTACCCTGGGCCTGGATTACCAGGTCCTCCGTCCAGCCCGTGTCTCCGGAATACAGGATGCGGTGCCGGCCGGTATCTATGCGGATACCAAGGGAAATTTCTGTCTCCTGGTGAGGTACGCGAAAAGGCACGATGGTGCTGCCGCCCAACTCGAGAGATTTCTGTGGCAGCAATTCCGTGAATTCAAGGCTGAAGGGCATGCCCTTGCCTGCAAGTTCGCGGTACATGGCGCTGAATAGCTTCGCAACACGCTCCTCGGTTCCGGGGGGACCGCAAATCCTCAAGGGGTGCCGCCGAGGGGTCTCAAACATGTATTCCAGAAAAAGAAACGGCAGGCCTGCGAAGTGGTCCCCGTGCAGGTGGCTGAGGAGCACAGCATCAATCGCAGAGGGATCAAGCCCCTGGCGCTTCAACGCGCCGAGGGTTGTCGCCCCACAGTCGAGAAGAAACGTGGTTTCGCCTGTTCCGACCAGATAGGCCGCCTGATTCCGGCCCCCAGCGCAAAACGCATCGCCTGATCCGAGAAACCTTACTTCGGTGTCATGCATAATTACCAGTATAGCATTCTGATCGTTTGCACGGGCTCTCTAGGTCCTCGACCCACTAGTATCTGTCGCGAAATTCCATCCGACTCCTGGCTTCTTGCGGGAACAAAAATTTCCTAATTCTTCGCAGAAGTTCTAACTATAGTGGGTGCCGGCAGCCCGACGGCGCCAAGCAGGGAACGATACCCTAACCTGCTTTATTCATGAAGAAAGGATCGCAAAACATTTCGGGACACGGAAGAACGCAAACCAACACGGGCCGGCCCCGTGTCCTACGAAATGCGTCACCGTATTTATGGATTCGTGTACTGAGCCCTGTCCGGGCGGCTTCTGGCCACCCGGATTGCGGTTTGCGATCTGCCGGGACGATCAGCGCCTCAGGTTCTCTTCGAACAGTTTCAGGATCCGCTTGTACTCGTCCGCCCAGCTGGTTTCTTCGGTAAAGCTGTGGTTTTCTACCGGGTAAGGCGCGATCGCCCAAGTCTCCTTGCGGAGCTCAATGAGACGCTGCACGAGCCGGATGGAATCCTGGAAGAAAACGTTGGTGTCCGCCATACCGTGGCAGATGAGCAGCTGGCCTTTCAGGCCATCAGCGAAATAAATCGGCGAGCTGCGTTTATAGGCCTCGAGATCGTTCTGCGGCAGATTCAGGATGCCGGAGGTGTAGCCGTGATTATAGTGAGCCCAGTCGGTCACGGGCCGCAGCGCCGCGCCGGCGGCGAAGACATCCGGAGTGGTGAACAGCCCCATCAGCGTCAGGAAACCGCCATAGCTGCCGCCATAAAGGCCGATGCGCTTGGGATCGACTTTCTCGGTCGCCGCCAGGAACTTGGCGCCGTCGACGACATCGTCGAGATCCTTCCCCCCCATATGCTGATAGATGGCGGTGCGCCAATCACGGCCATATCCGGAGCTCGCCCGATAGTCGGGATCAAGGACGACATAGCCGCGTGAGGCGAGCAGGTTGTGGAACATGTACTCGCGGTAGTACGTCGACCAGTATTTGTGAGCGTTCTGCAGGTAACCGGCGCCATGGATAAAGATCACGGTGGGACGGCGCGGGTCGCGCTTCGTGCCTGCCATCTCGGGCGTGAAGAGCCGCGCGTAGACGTCGGCGCCGTCGCGGGCCTTGTAGGTGATCACCTTGGGATCGATCCACTTGAACGCCCGCCATTCCTCCGTGGGTGTGGTCGTCACCTGTCGTACACACTTTTCTCCGGCGGAAGCGCGAAATCGAAGGCGATTCCCGCCCGGAGCTTCTTGCCTGGCTCGATAAATTCCAGAAAGACAAGCGTGAGGCAGCGCTGGAGTTCTGGTACGAAATCCACAAGGGGATCCACGAATCGCTGCGCGAATTCTAAAGAAGGCGGCCTGTGGGCGGAGCCCAATGCGCTGCTTCGGGATGTGGATCAAGCGCATTGGCGCTCATGGTATCCATGTGTTCCGTGCCGCTGCTGCCGGTGCCGGTTCCGTCCGTCCGCCGGCTTTTCTGAGGTCATGAAGGAGTTCCAGGTAGCGACGGATGTAAACATCCGGCGTCCAGTTGCGCTGGTACGCTTCGAAACCGCGGTCTCCCAGAATGTCACGGAATTCCCGGCTCTCCAGCAAGCGGTCCATGGCCGAGACCATCTCCTGCTCCGTATTGAAAATGAAACCGCCTCCGCTTTCCTGAACGATCTCCGGCATGCCGCCGAGATTCCGGACGATCACCGGCGTCCGCTCGCGAAACGCTTCGAAAATCACGAACGGGGACAAATCATAGCAGACCGATGGCACGATTACGGCAACGGCATTCCGGACCAGGGATCGCAGCTGCGGGCCGGATTGATATCCCAGAAAACGGATGTTCGGACTCCCCTCCGACATCTGCCTCAGCCTGCGTTCGTAGTTGCCCTTGCCCGCGATCCACAGAGGCGCTCGGCCGGGGCGACGAAAAACGGGAATGATGGTATGCAGGCCCTTGATCTTCTCCAAACGCCCGACAAAAAGAAAATAGGGATCCGCCGATCCCAGAGGCGGCACCGGATCCAGCGGCGAGTTCTGGACGGCCGGAAGAAAATAGGGGAGGTGCCGCATGGGTAGCGGCAGCCCCATTTGATGATGAATGTTCAGCCCGAAACGTGAGGGACTAAGGACCATATCCACGTGCTTCAGGGCAGATTCGAGCAATCCTAAATAGCGCCACAGCTGGGGCGGGCGCCTGCAAATCAAACTGCATGCGAAACACCGTCGATGCTGGCACGGCGCGCGATTGAATCTGAACAGGACATGGGTTGGGCATAGCAGCCAGTACTCATGAATCGTATAGAGCTTGATGCCGCTGCCATATTCGAGGACTTTGGGACCGCCCACAAGCGAAATGTTGTGGTAGTGAATGACATCGAAGCCCTTATCCAGGATGCGCCGAATTTCTCCTTGCTTGAAAACCGGATGGCCGGTCTGATGCGTAGCCAGAGGGGATAGGAATCCCAGCGGGCTCTTGAGGCTGTGCACCGTGACGTTGGGATGTTCCGGTACGTGCGGTGGTGATCCCCCACGGGCCAGGAGGTGGTATGCATCGGTACAGTGGATCACCTCCACCTGGTGCCCGCGCTGTGCCAGCTCATTCGACAGGATGTAAACATGGTTCGCATCCCCTCCGAAGTGGTACGGCGGATAAAACGTGGTGATCATGCAGAAACGAAGCGGTTGATCCATTAGTATGTCTTTCGTTCCATCGCCTGGCGTATCTTCCGCGGGATGCGGCGCGCCCAAAGATACCAGGGGAACATGCTGGTGGTCATAAGGCGGAACAGGCGGTCCGTCTTCAGGTAATGAGCTTCCACGCGCTCGAGCGCAAACAGGTCGCTCTCATGAGTGACCAGGCCGAGCCGCCCCGAACAGGCAGACGAGAAGTGCTGCCGGACCACGTCACGACTCTGAGCGTCGCAGTAACCGTATGGGTAGCAAAAGCTCACCACCGGGATTCCCAGCATCTCTTCGATAACCTCTTTGGATCCGCGCACCTCTTCTTCCACACGGTCCCGGGAAGTGCGCGTCAGGTCCGGATGGGTCAAGGTGTGCGCGCCGATCTCCATGCCGTGACGCTGCATTTCCCGGATCTCATCCCAACTCAACATCGATCGGCCCTCCATGGAGGGCAACCGGGTCAGGCCTGCTCGCGAGCCGGGGCTCCCCACGGTTACAAACACCGTCGCTCCCCAACCGTGCCGCTGCAGGCACGGAAACGCTTCCTCGTAGACGGTCTGGTAGCCGTCATCAAAGGTGAGGACGAAGGCATGATCCGGGAACGGCTGCCGCTGACGCAGACAATCGACTGCCTCCGCTAGGGGCGCGGCCCGGTAGCCACGCTCCTGCAGCTCAGCCATCGCGCGCCGGAACAATCCCGGCGAAAAGGAAATGGCGGACGGCTGATCCTCGAAGCAATGAAATCCCAGGATAGGCAATGAATCGGGCATCTGCAGCGTTCCTCGGCATTCATTGCCGCCGCAGGTTCTGCGCCAGCAGATTCACCTTCTCGAAGGGGATTTCGTCAATCCTGGCTTTGGGAAACTCCTTTTGAATCGACTCGCGAAATGCCTTGACGTTGCCGACTAGGACCAGGACGAGGTTGGCCGCATCAAAATAGCGCCCTGCCATCTCCTGGATCTGTGCGGGGCCTACCGCGAGCACCTTCAGTGGGTAGGTATCGTTGTAATCCGCAGGCAGATCGTACTGTGCCACGGCCAGGATTTTCCCGGCCACCTGCTCGCTGGTTTCCGACTGGATGGGAAACACGCCGGCGAGGTAGTCGCGCGCGAAGTCGAGTTCTTTGGGGCCGAGATCCCCGGTCGACATTTTGGCGATCAGATCCACCATCAATTTGGCCGCCTCGAGGGTGGTCTCCGTGTGTGTGAATGTGGAAGCAGAAAAATCGCCGGTCTGCAGGTGGCTGTTGAAGTTGGAATAGGCGCCGTAGGTCAAGCCCTTCTTTTGGCGGACTTCCGTTGAGAGACGGGAATTGAATCCGCCTCCGAATATCCGGTTCGTCACGTATAGCGGCAAGTAATCGGGGTGGTTGCGCGGGATGCCGAGGCGGCCGATGCGGATCTGGCTCTGGTTGGCGTCGGGCTTGTCCACGCACACGATGCGCATGCCCCGGGCCGGCTCGGGAAGCGCTGCTGCGGTCGGCTTGGTTTCGCGCTTGGGCCATGCGGCCTTGCCGAGGTATTTGTCTGCTGCTGCGAAGGCAGCCTCAGGTGTGAGGTCGCCGGCGATAGCAAGGAGAGCTCGTTCCGGCCCGAAATGCACCTCCCAGAAACGTACGAGATCATCGCGTCCGATCTTCCGAAGCGAATCGGGGGTGCCACTGCCGGGAAGGCCATATGGGTGTTGTCCATAAACGATACGCTGCAGTACAACATCCGCGATATAAGCCGGGTCGGAGTATTGAACCTCGAGATTGGACAGCGCCTGCTGGCGCCGCCGTTCCAACTCCTCTTTCCTGAAGGCGGGGCGCAGCAGAATGTCCGAGAGGAGATCCATCGCCAGCGCAAAATCCTTCTTTACGACGCTGACGGTCACATAGGTGGCGTCGTTATCTGCGCTGGCACTGAGTGTGCCGCCCACGAAATCGATAGCTTCAGCGATCTGCTGGGCGGAACGTGAAGCGGTGCCCTGGGTCAGCAGATCTGCCGTCACGTTGGCCACACCGGGTTTGCCGGAAGGATCGTTGATGGACCCGGCACCGGTAAGCACGAGCCGCACCGTTACCATCGGCTGCTCGCTGTCGGAAACGACGAATGTCTGCACGCCGTTCTCGAGGGTTCGCGTGGCGGCCTTGGGAAATGCATAGCGAATGGTCGGGGCGGCCGTGGGCATTTGCGCGGCCAGCTTTATTCCCGGAGGGACAATGCCCGTGCCCTTCGTCTGCCCGCCACTTCCGGAAGCTGTCTCGCTTTGGGGCGGCTCCGGCTTGGAGCACGCCGCCATCCACAAAGTGCCCAGCAACAGGATGCCGATTAGCTTTCGTGACATGGAATCTTTGACTAGCATAAATAGCCCCCTCGTTTCTACTTAGCCGCCGGCTTTGGCGGCTCGATCAATAAGACGGTGCGCTGGGATTTGTCGAAATACTGGCGTGCGACGCGTTGGATGTCCGCGGCGGTGACGCGCAGAAAGCTCTCGAGCGAAACGTTTGCCAGGTTCGGATCCCGGCCGACCACCGCGGCACGACCGATGGCATCGGCCCTCTCCTGCACGGAAAGGCGGCCGAGAATGTCGGCTGCAATCTGCTGATTCTTGGCCTTCTCCAGCTCCCTGAGATCAACCGGTTGGGTCTTCATTTGCTCGAGAACCGATTCCAGAGTTTTTTCCCCTGCCGCGATGCTCCTGCCGGGATTGAGGAGTGCGACGGCATAGAAAAGGTTCGGATGTTCTGTGAAGTTGCCTATTCCCGCGGCCTGCACGGCCATTTGATCTTCGTAAACCAGTTTTCGGAAGAGACGGCTGCTCTCGCCACCGGAAAGGATGTTGGAGGCGAGAATGAGCGGGTACGAATCCGGAGTGAACTCGGCGGGCATGTGGTAGCCGGCGACAATTGCCGGCAGCGGCGACAGTGATCCATACCACTTGGTATTGCGCCGCTCGGCCTTCTGCTGCGGCTCTTGTACGGTGACGCGCGGAATAGGTGTGGCGGGTTTGGGAATGCCGGAGAAATATTTTTCGATCCACGCCGTAGCCTGCGCCGGGGCAAAATCGCCCACGAGAACCACGGTCGCGTTGTCGGGGCGATAGTAGGTGCTGTGGAATTCGCGCACGTCCTCAAGGATGGCCTTGTTCAAGTCCTCCATGCTGCCGATGGTGGTGTGCTTGTAGGGATGTACAGTGAAAGCAGCGTCGGCCAGATCCTCTCCCACCCGGCCATAGGGGGAGTTCTCGACGCCAACCCGTCGCTCTTCCTTCACCACCTCGCGTTCGGACTTGAAGTTGGCTTCATCGATATTGAGGCTGCCCATGCGATCGGCTTCCAACCAGATCATGCGCTCGAGATAGTTGGATGGGAATGTTTGCCAATAGACGGTGACATCGTCGTTGGTGTACGCGTTGTCATATCCGCCCGCGGCTTCCACAATGCGCGAGTGCTCGTCCGGGCCCACATGCGCCGAGCCCTTGAACATCATGTGCTCGAAAATGTGGGCAAAACCTGTGCGTCCCGGTTTTTCGTCTTTGGAACCCACGTGATACCACACCTGGAGGTTGAGTACCGGCGCCGAGTGATCCTCGAGCATGAGGACCTGCAAGCCGTTCGCCAAAGAATGCCGCTGGATTCGCATCTCGGGGGGCCGGATGGCCGCTTCGCTCGCCGCAGGCATGGCAGCCTGAGACGAGGATTGTTTCTGGGCTGCTGCCTGAACAGCCAAGGCCCAGGCGCTTCCGAAGATCGAAGCCAACATCACGGCATAGCCGAAAATCCGGCACGCAGTTTTTTGTGCAATCATGAAAATCTCCTTCTGTTCGGTCTTGGCTCTGCGCGCGATCACGCTCGCCCGCACTGTCTTTGCCAAGTGTTCTAAGGATTTCTATGGATTGAGTCCACTCCCGCCAACTGGAGAGCCATGATGCATGCTGCGTTGGAGAGACAGCGGCGTGACTGTACGCTGGCCGGCGCACCGTTTCCCCACAGGTCCAGCCAGCCGAATCGCCGGTTGCCAACGACGAGTGGCAGGCGCGCTCCTTCCAGGGGAAAGGGAAGGTTCTGCTGCAAGAGATCCTCGGCATTAGATCCCCTCGGCAGTAGAGTTTGCGATAAGACGACCTGGACAGGGACACGCAGCGCTGCCTGTACATCTTCGGTGGCGGCCAGCACGCGATCTAGCTCATCGCGAACCACCGCGCACGCGATGGGACACGCGATGCGCGCGGCATCGAGAACCTTCCGCAGCCTGGATTCAAGCGACTCGCTGCTCTCAAGCCCTCCGATGGCCGTATCGAGCATGTCGATCTGCTTCTGGGCTGCCCGCAACGCGGCGGCTCTCTGGCTGCGTTGCGATCCCAGGGCCGAGGCGATGAGTCCGCACGCGGCGAGCCCGACAAAGGCGACCAGGTCGTGTTTGTCCGCGATTGTAAGCCGCAGGTAGGGCTGCGTGAGGAAGAAGTCCAGGCTCAGCGCCGAGCACAGAGCCGTGGCCACCGCCGCCCAGCGGCCACCATATTCAGCGACCAGAATTGTCAAGGCCATAAAGGCAAAGCTGAGGTTTGCAGCCGGAGTGATGCCGCGCAGCGGCACGAGAGCCGCCCCCAGCAGAATGGCCGCCAGGGGGCCGGCGCCTAGAAAAAACAGGCTCTCGGTATGGTTTTCTCGCATTGTGCCGCCTCTCGTAGTGCAGATTGACCTGTCTGGCGCGCTCGGGAGACCTACAGGCCGCCTGATATCCTGGTTCGCAGCTGCGGCCCGCAGTTTATTTGTCCTGCTTCAGAGGCCAGGCTCATAGTTCGATCAGAGATGTGATGGCAGCCTGGCTGTGTCGCCCTGGTGTTTCTCCCGCTCAATGGCTGCCGGCTTTTCCAGCCGCTCCCGTGCTGCCATGCATCTCACGAGTGCAGATTATACTCCCAACCCGCACGAGCCGGAACCGAAGTAAGATGGTGCCATCCCGCGGGCGCCGGGTAGCCGTTATTTTCGGTAGTTGCCACGCCGGCTTGTTCTATCCCTGAGGAACTCCAGATTGCCAGGCGCCAGAAACAGGCTCCTGCAGAGCCGAGCGATGAGATCGGTTTCCGTATCGTCATCGAAATGCCCAAGAAATATAAACGCCCCGATCTGCCGGTGCAGAACCGGGGCGTGTCTGGAGCAGTTGGAACCCGCCTAAAAGGCCAGCTTCAAGGAGAACTGGATGATCCGTCCGGACTCACCCGTCTGAATGACGGTTTGTGTGCTCGGCGGCGCGACAGCCTGGCAGCAGGACTGTGCGAATACCGAGGATTGGATGCTGGGCGACCCCACGGAGGCGTCGCGCGGATTGTCGAAGTTGACGTGGTTGAGCGCGTTGAACATCTCCATGCGGGAATCGAGGTTGAAGCGCTCGGTGATCTTGATATTCTTCGAGAGCCTTACTTGCCCAGCAGCAAGACCGTACTGCGGCCGTTCGCGAGGTAGGAATCCTGGGGGTCGAGCAGTATCTCTTTCCCCGGATCGAGGAAATCGTCGCCTTCCGGCATGCTGGTGTCGATGACCCGGTGCCAGTACTTCCCCTCGACAGGCGGCAGGCTGACGCGCTGAAGGAAAGGGTCTGCATTCAATATGATGAAGAGCAGATACTCTCCTGATTCCGAAGGCTCCTCGCTCCCGTCCAGCATCAGGCTGAGAGTCCGGACTCTTGGATCGTTCCAGTCAGGCCGGTGCAGCCAGTTGTCGAACCAGGTGATGTCCAGAACCTGGTTGTTGTCGAGGTCCTTCCCGAGCAGAAATTTCCGTCTCTGCAGGATGGGATACCGATGTGTCAGTGCGATGGCTTTGGTGAAAAAGCTCAGGATGTCGGCGTTCTGCTCTGCGAGCTGCCAGTCAAACCAGCTGATGCGGTTATCCTGGCAATAGGCGTTATTGTTGCCTTGCTGCGTGCGGAGAAACTCGTCGCCGCCCAGCAGCATGGGTGTGCCTGCGGAAAACAGCAGGATGCACGCGTGGTTTTTCACCATCTGCCGTCTCAGCTGCAGGATGCCGGGATCGGCGGTGCTCCCCTCGGCTCCGGAGTTCCAGGAGTGATTGTCATTGGTTCCGTCGAGGTTGTTTTCCCCGTTGGCCTCGTTGTGCTTTTCGTTGTAGGAGACCAGATCATGGAGCGTGAATCCGTCATGACACGTGATGAAATTGATGCTGTGATAGGCCGAGCGCCCGTCATCGCCATAGAGATCCGCGGATCCGGAGAGCCGCCAGCCCAATTCGGAGATTTGACCTCCCTCTCCCCGTTCGAAACGACGCACCGCGTCGCGGAAATGCCCATTCCACTCCGACCAGTCAATCGGGAAGTTGCCGACCTGATAGGTCCCGAGGTCCCAGGGTTCAGCGATCAGCTTGACGGTGCTGAGTACGGGGTCCTGGGAGATGGCGTCGAAAAAGGCAGCAGAACGGTCGAAGCCCTGGCCCTCCCGTCCCAGCACCGAGGCGAGATCAAACCGGAAGCCGTCGACGTGCATGATCTCGGCCCAGTAACGCAGCGAGTCCATGACGAACTTGATCACGTGGGTGCTTGCCAGGTTCATGCTGTTGCCGCAGCCCGTGTAGTTCATGTAGTAGCGCCGGTACTGGTTCGGCGGTCCCGACAGCAGGTAATAGGTAGGATTGTCGATGCCCCGGAAACTGAGCGTGGGCCCGAGCTCGTTGCCCTCGGCTGTGTGGTTGTAAACGACATCGAGGATCACTTCAATTCCGGCCTTGTGCAGTTCCCTCACCAGAGTCTTGAATTCAGCGATCTGGCATCCGGGCCGTGACTGTGTGCTGTAGGAGGATTCCGGTGCAAAGTAGCCGATGGTGTTGTAGCCCCAGTAGTTCGTCAGCCCGCGGTCCCTTAGAAAGTCTTCAACATAAAACTCCTGGACCGGAAGCAGTTCAACAGCGTTGATGCCCAAGCCTTTGAGGTGGGGGATCTTTTCAATGAATCCGGAATAGGTTCCGGGGTTGCGAACGCCGGAGGAAGGATCGGCAGTGAACCCCTTTGCATGAACTTCGTATAAGACCAGCCGCTCCAAGGGCAATTCCATGCGACGATCCCCCCGCCAGTCGAAGGTGTGGTCCACAACGATGCACTTGGGCATCTGCTGTGTGTTGTCCCGGGCGTCCGGGGACAGATCCTGCTGCGGCGAGTGTGCATCGTATCCAAGGAGCAGATTATCCTCGTTGATGCACTTTCCTGTGATCGCTGCCGCGTAGGGATCCAGCAGTAGCTTGTTCTCATTGAACCTCAGCCCCATTACCGGGTCGTACGTTCCGCGGACCTTATAGGCATAAAGCTGTCCGGCCTTCAGCCCGTGCACGAAGCTGTGCCAGACATACCTGGTTTGATGCTGCATTTGAATGATGTCGGTGGCAGGCCGGTCCGGTTCATCGAAGAGGAGGAGAAACACCTCGACGGCATTCTGCGAGAAGAGAGCGAAATTCACACCCTCCCCGGTGAGTGTGGCCCCACACGGATAGAACCTGCCTGGCGACAGGGTGCGGGTCGTTTGGTGTTCAAGACGTGAATTCGGCATGATCCCCTCCTTATCCATCAGTGGCAACCAGAATCCGGTTGGAGACCGGACGGCGCCGGCTGATCTTCATCGCAGGTGGCGAGTCCGGCGGGGAAGCGATGACGCTCATCGCCCCGCCGACAAGGCCAGGATTTGTCCGGGCCGGGCTCCGGTACATTTCCCGTCGCGCAGGACGGGTACACCGTTGACGATCACAATCGGGATGCCATCGGGATATTGATGAGGATTGGCGTACGTGGCGCGATCGCTGACCGTCTCCCTGTTGAACAGAGCCAGGTCTGCTGCATAGCCCTTCCGGATCATTCCCCGCTTTTTGAAGCCAAACTGTGAAGCCGGCAGAGAGGTCATCTTTCGGATGGCCTCCTCCAGGGAAATCACTTTCTGCTCCCGCACATAGCGGCCCAGGATGCGCGGATTGTTGCCGTACCCCCGCGGGTGAGGCACGCCTTCGCCGAAGGCCAGGATGCCACTGTCGGAACCGGCCGAAACCTGCGGGTCTCTCATGATGCTGACGATGTCGTCTTTCGACATGAAGTGATAGACCATCCCCGCCCCGCCGCGGGTCATGATCTCGCGCGCCACCTCGAGCTGTGCGTCGGCGGAACCGTCCCGCTTCAGCTTCAGAGCAATATCTTTCACCGAGAGCCCTTCCAGCGACGGGTCCGCACGGTAGGAGGAGACGACCGCCCAGGAAAGGTCATGGAATCCCCTTTCCTCCAGCATGCCGAGCATCTCGCGCCTGATTTTCTGCCAGGTTGCCGGATCGTTCAGGCGCTGGGTTATTTGGTTCCTGCCCCCTTCCAGAACCCACGACGGGAAGCGGATGCTCAGTCCCGCACTTCCTGCCTCGTAGGCGTATTGATCGGCGTGGACGGCGACACCGCGCCGGCGCGCCTCGGCCATGAGGGAGAGAACTCGCTTGCCGGCGCCCCATTGGCTCGGGCTGTCGATCTTCAGATGAGAAACCTGCACGGGGCAGCGGGCCGACTCCCCGACCTTGATCGCTTCGGCAACGGCCTTGTCGATCTCGGTACCCTCGTTGCGCATGTGGGTCGCATAAAGGCCGCCTAGAGCGCTGGCAGCCTTGGCCAGCTCGATGATTTCGCCGGTTTCGGCATAGGTGCCGGGAACGTATTGCAAACCGGTGGAAAAGCCGATGGCACCTTCGGTCATGGCGCGCGTCACCAGGTCTTCCATCCTGGAAAGCTCTTCTGCCGTGGGAGCGCGGCGCTCGGTGCCCATGACCGACTGACGCACGCTGTTATGGCCCACCAGGGTAGCAAAGTTGACGGCGATGCCGGTGGCGCGGATCCGCTGAAACTCCTGCGCCACCTCCAGGGTTGATCCGCCGCAGTTGCCCGCTACCACGGCAGTCACCCCCATGCGGACGAAATTCTCGGCCAGCGGGTTCCTTTCAATTCCGTCGGCATGGGTGTGGGCATCAATAAATCCGGGCGCGACCATCAGACCTGTGGCGTCAATGACCTCCTTGGCCTTGAGGCTGCGGAGGCTGCCCAGCTGCACGATCACGCCGCCCCGGATGGCGACATCCGCGCGGAAGGCCTTTTTGCCGCTGCCGTCGATGATGTCGCCATTGCGTATCAGCAGGTCCACCGGCTCCTGCGCCGGCGCCAGAACCAGACTGCACGACAATGCACACATAATGACAAACGACTGCCACATATCTGCCCTCATTGATTATGCGTCACGGATGCACCCAGTCCGGATCCGTGCGCAAGGCTCCCGTCGGCGCTGTGAGCCGTCACTTACGGACGAAAACTCGCGGGGCTGCCCAGAATCAATGCCAGAATGATGAACGCCAGGACAACGACCCAGAGAATCAGCATGATCACCATCAGGATGCCCACAAAACGCCAAAACGATTTCTGGCTTCTGAGAGCTTCTTCCACCCCGCTCATCAGGTCCACGGTGAGGGCTTTCTGGATGCCGGCTGCATAGCGGAACAAAAATACGGCCGGGATGATGTAGAGGGCTCCCAAAACCACATAAACCAAACCGACCACTGCCGCGGGGACGCCGCCGAATGTCGAGCCAAAGCGCGAGCTCATCACGCTGGCGCCCAGCATGAAAATGAGGCCCGCTAGAAGAAGAAATCCTGTACCAATGAACATCAAAATGGAAATGAACCGCACCCACGGTTTTGTCTGTTTCAGATATTCCATCATGGCAGACGTGATCACCGGCGGCGCCGGTGGCATCTGCTGTCCGCTAATTGGATCACTCGGCATCTGGCCTTCCATTGAATTCACGTTGACCTCCTCGCGAGTCGGCATCCTGAAATGAAATCTTACACCTGCCCCGTTCCCCCGGACTTACCGCACACTGCGGCAGCGGGCGGTCAGGCGGTCCCGGATATCAAATCTGGAAAAAACAATCTCAAGTCGTTATCAATTGTGCTGCGATTCTACCACCAAAACACCGCGATCCTGCAACATCATTCGAGTTTCGGGAATCCCACAGACTTGTCCAGAGTAGCTTATGAGAAGGCGGGTTCATGCTGTGCGCCGAAGGCGACTTGGGGTGCGGCGCTTCTGCGCCGCACCCCAAACTGCTGGCGGGCCGGCGGCGCCTTGGGCGCCGCCGGGGGATAGCTCAGAAGTAGAGTTTCACCGCGAACTGAAGAAAACGCGGCGTGTATGGTGAAGCCAGCGCACCGGCTCCGCGGGTCACAGCAAGGTATCCCCAGCGGTCCGGGGTATACGCAGCCTTCAGACGGAAGAGCTTAAATCCATTCACGTTCGTGATATCGAAGGAATACTGGCTCAGGGAATGGAAGCCCTGCGGAACCTGAGCCACGAAGAAGTCCCGGGGCAGCACCATGGCGGCTGCCTGACCCGCCGGGTTGGTGTTATAGCTGCGGACCATGGCGTTGATCTGTGTCAGCAATGCGGCGCCCGCTGGAGTCGATCTCGCCGGCCTCGTGCTCGGCGAGAAATTCACCCAGGAATCGTATTCAGCGTTGCTGATGACGCCTTCACCCGGAGCCGCAAAGATCTCGCCGTTGTCGCTGTCTCTGCCGAACTGGAAGATGGGGTGGTTGAAAGCGTTAATCGCGTCTACGCGCACCTGAAGGCGTTTGCCTTCGCGCAACTGCCAGTTTTTCTGCACCGACATATCCAACAGGTAGAAGGACGGCCAGCGCGCGGAATCGATCGTGCGTGGCGCATTGCCCAGTTCCCCCTTCACCGGGCGTGTAAAGGCCGCCGGATTGAACCAGGGCTCGCATGCCGTTCCGATGGGGCATTGCCGGCTCCACAGCGGATTCTTGATCGGCACTCCCGGAACCAGGTTGGGCCGGATCGCGCGCAGGTTGCCCGCAGCCAGCTGGTTGCCGTCCCGGATAACCACGACCAGCGGTGTTCCCTGTTGAACGCGCCCGGATCCGCTGAAAGTCCAGCCCCCGACGATGTGGTCCAGCCATCCCGGAACGCCGGGCAGGAACTGGCGTCCCTTCCCGAACGGCAGATCGTACAGGGCCGTCGCACTGAATGCATGGCGGACATCAAAGGTCGAAACCGACCGGTCAATGGAGCGCGGCGCGCCGACCATGACCTGGCCATTCGAGCGGATAATATTGAAATCAACGAAGCGCACGCCGCCGCTGTCGGAGGCATCGTCGATGGACTTGGCGAAGGTGTAGTTTGCGGTGAACATCAGCCCCCGGGACATGCGCCGCCGCAGGCTGACATACATGCCATGACGGACGCTGTTCGAGGAGGAATCAAGATAGGAGTTCAACGCCGCGAATCCCAGGTATTTTGATTCTGCATCGGCCTGGTTGATCCGGACCACCTGGCCATTCGGTTGCAGGCGTCCCAGCGGATCGTTGATCTGCCCATCAGGGCTCAATCCGAGGCGGAAGAACGACTCCGCAACATCATACGATCGCGGGGCGATATTGATCGGGGGCAGGAACAAATGAGTTCCCTTGGCACCCGTGTAGGCTACTTCCAGCACATTCTGCTTAGGCAGCTCGTAGCTGATCAGCATACTGAAACTCTGCACGTAGGGAACCTGATAGTTGCCCGAGATCACGCGCGCGCCGGCGGCGTAGTTAATACTGTCAAGATAAAGCAGGCCATCCGCCGGGAGATTCAGCCTTTGCTGGGGGGTCTTGGGAACCAGGGCCGGCTTGTTGCAGCAGAGCCGCATCATCGTGTTGTAGTTGATCCCGCCAACATTAATGATGCCGGCATCTACACCGCCGGTATCGCCGTTGAATCCGGTAGTGCCGCTGAAATCCGGGTTGGCGTTGCGGTCCATGCCTGTGATCGGGGCCTGGGAGAGCCCGTAGCCGCCGCGGATGACGAATCTTCCCGACTCGTTCCACCCGAACAGACGAGGCACCCAGGCAAAGCCGAATCGCGGCTCCCAGCCGTTATAGTCGATGGGCTGAAGGTACTTGGACCTGCCGCCGCGCCCTGAGAATGCCAGGGGAGGCACCAGCGCCTTGGTTACCACGTGCCCGTTCGCCAAGGTCACCGGCGCCGTCAACGTGTACTCCTTGGCAAGTTCCGGCATGAAAGCAGCCTGCATGTTGTTTTGCTCTTCACGCGGGTACTGCAGCGTATAGCGCATGCCGAGGTTCAGCGTCAGGTTGGAGCGTATCTTCCAATCGCTCTGGACGAAAGCGGCTATGGACTTCCAACGGTAGTAGTAGGTGAACAAGGAATCGCGCAGGGTAACCAGGTTGGGAACACCGAGCAGGAACTGGGCATAGTGAGCGCCTCCCTGCCCCTGCGTCAGCGCGCTGTTGGTCCAGGTGGTGTTGCGGTTGAACTCATACCTCCCGCCCGGACCGCCATACATCGGCGCGGTCTTGAGACGCATGTCGGCCATATCCACGCCGAACTTCCAGCTCACAGTCTTATGGATCCAGCTGAAACTGTCGGCGATGTTGTAAGTCTGCTCGATGTTTTCATTCTGCTGCGACTGCGAGAACCCCATGTAATAGGCACCCGTCGCGAACGAAGGGAGCCCTCCCTTCGTGATGCTCGGCAACCCGAGTTCGGTGGACCAGTTTCTCCCCGTGTAAATGTCGTACATCGGGGGCATGTTGCGTGAAAACCGACCTCGGGTGTAGTTGAGCCGCAGTTCGTTGATCATCGTGGGCCAGGTGTGCGTGTCCGTGATCAGGAGCTGCCTGGACCAGCTGTAATCGGTGCCGCCGGTATTGATCTCGTTCACGCCGATCTGGAAATCGCAACAGCCTTTGTCGCCGCGGACCGGGACCTGAGTGTAGCGCCCCGACAGGCGATTGGCCTGGGTCAGCTGATGGTCGATCTTGGTGGTCAGGCGGATTTCCTTGTTCTTGATGAAGCTCGTGGTGGAGTAATTCGCCAGGGTGTTGCTGCTGCTGATAAAATACTCGCCGGCTGTCGGGAACATCTCCTGGATTTTCAGCGCGACCGGATCCAGCATGGATGTGGAAATCACGTTGTTGGGGAACTGCGGGAATGTGGTCGTGCCGGCGGGCATGGTCTGCGGCCGCAGGTACTTGTCCCCCTGCAGCAGGAACTGATTGTAGATGACGACGTCGGTGGTCGTCAGTTGCGGGAACCTGGCAGCGACATCGCGCGGAGCCTGGGCCCCGGAAACGTTCACGAGGTTGCTGAAGTCCCCGCGCCGCATCGCCTCAGTCGGCAGCAAGGGCTCATTCGGCGTGCTTTCCGAATAGTACCTGGGCTCGAAAGACACAAAAAAGAAGGTCCGGTTGCGGCCGTTGTATATCTTGGGAAGATAAACGGGCCCATGGAAAATGGCTCCGAACTGGTTCTGTCGGAGATTGCGTTTCGGCCGGACGGTTGGCGACGTGGTGTAGGTGCCTGCCTGAAAGACCGGATTGCGATTGTACCAGTTGAGATTGCCATGGAACTGGTTCGTCCCGGATTTGGTGGTGATGTTGATGATGCCGCCTCCGCTCTGCCCATACTCTGCCGAGAAATTCGACGACATCACCGTGAATTCCTGCACCGAATCGGGAGAAAAGGTAACCACGGCTCGTGCCAGTCCAACCCCCGTGTTCCGGGCCCCGTCAGCGAGAATGTTCGTGCTGCCGGCCCGCCCCCCATTGATGAACAAATTAAAGCCCGGGGTCGGCATCGTCGAAGCCAGGTCCGGATCTTCGTTTCCTGCATCTCCATGGATGTTGGGCAACGTCATCGCAAGGTCCAGCGCGCTGCGGTTGTTCAGCGGAACATCCGTTATCTGGCGTTCTGAAATCGTCTGCGCTACAGTGCCCGATTCGGCATTGACCATCGGCACCGTCGCCGTCACCTGGATGACGTCGGCACGAGCGCCGATCTGCATGGTCAGATTCGCCGTAACCGGGGTCGCCGTGTCGACCTTGACGCGATCCATTGTGGCCTTCTTGAAACCGGGGGCTTCCACTTCAATGCGATACTCCACAGGATCCAGACTCAGCGCCGAGTAAGCGCCCCGGTCAGAGGTTTGCATGACGATCTTGTGGCCGGTCCCGAGGTTGATAATGGTTACCGTGGCCCCGGGCAGCACCGCGCCGGATTGGTCGGAGATTGTCCCGCTGATGCTCCCCTTGTTGGTCTGTGACCAAAGGGGTATGGCAGCGAGTAATACCAGAACCAGGATTGCACAGAAACGCTTGATCATCGTACCCTCCTGCAGGCTAGTTCATTTCTGGCGAGCGCGGCGGCGGAATTGGGGCAGGGGCTGAGATCGGCGATTATCGCGATAATCCTGAGACTGACCATGGGCGATGCCAGCTTTGTTCCCGGCGCTAACGAGTTTCACTGCCTGGCGCCGCCCGGTAATCTCTAATCCCCTCCCCGTCACTCAGTGTGCCACGCGTGTCGGCACTGAGGCCATTGTGGAACGGAATCCTGTGCCATTCTTGACACAGAGCAACCGGGATCCTGAATCGATTCGGGAAAAAATGTCCCAGTTATTATAGGGCAACCGATTCCTGCGGATCAAACGTTTTCCGGTCTCACCTGCAACTCAGACACTGCGTGCCGGCCGCTCGGATTTCACTTGAACCACAAAGACCACAAAGACCTCAAAGGAAACAGGATGCTCCGCCAGGGAGGGATATATGGCGGATCGGATTAAAGCTCTAGCTGCCACTCCGGCGCAGCCAAAGTTCTTGCTAATACCGCTCTTGGTTCTTTGAGATCTTTGTGGTCTTCCTGGTTCGTCTTTTGAATGCGACTGACCCGCTTCTGGCGGTCGGCGTGACTGTCTGCATTGCCGGGGTCTCACGGGAGATGGTGTTGCTGCCGACAGTCAGTAGATGGTTGCGCTGCCCACAATCATCTCCTTCACCTTAAAGTTGAAAAGAATGCGTTCGGTCCGCAGCACGCCGATGTCCGGGTGGATAAACTCGAGGGAAATGGTCTTGTCGCTCGGACTGACGACCGGCCGCCCATCAACCATTCGTGGGAAATGAAGTTCAAACTGACCGCCTTCCCCCGGGACCACTTGAACATCCAGCGGCGGGATGCGGCCCAGGCCCGTGATCAGGAAGGTATCCATTGACCATATGGCGGTGGGGCGAGTCTGCCAGAAACGGGCCAGATCGCGCTTGTAGGAATCGACATTGGTAGCATAGACGACCACCAGAACAATGCGGCCGGGAAATTCCATGTTGAGAATGCGGTCGTTCCGTTCGGCCACGATCCGCTTCTGCTCCGGGGGCAGGGCAATGAAGTCCCTGGACAGCTGGCGCTGCCGGACGGAAGCCTGGCGCACGGGCCGCGCGGACCAGAATCGCGCCGTATAGGCGATCCATGGGTGGCCTTCCCGGCCGTCGATCGATGCGGCCTTCTCCATGTCCTCGATCAGGACATCGCCGATGATCCGGTTCTTGGCCCACGGTGAGTCAGTCAGCAGCATTTCACATTCCCGTGACGTCCAATCTCCGGGCGCTTTTTTCTGCCAGAAGCTCTGGGCAAATCCGGAAGCCGTCAGCAACAGCGCCAACAGTACCAGTCCGATACGCGCACTCATGCGGCGCCTCCTTGGCGATGACGGCCGTGCGCACAGATCCGATCTGTGCCTATCAGAGTCACCTGTTCCTCACCGCCCGCCATTTCCTGCGTGAAATTGTACACCCGATGAGCGCCACGAAGCTGAGGTTTCCCCATTCGCAGGGCGAATGCCATCTAGTTTTTGTTGCGAAACTCGCTTCGCGGTCAAGCCCAGCCCCGCAGGGGCGGAAAGAGAATAGCCCCGGGCGCAAGCCCGGGGTTGGATGGGAAAGCAGCGTGGAGCCCTGGAAGGGCGACAGAATAATGTTGCGAAAAG
>CAYGWQ010000080.1:0-11798 GCA_964353465.1 uncultured Acidobacteriota bacterium
TTTCTTTGCGTCCCTCCGGGACGCCTTGTTTTGAGACAGTCTCGCCGGACGGGGTTTGGGATGATGCGGGCGGTGAAGACTGAGCCCCGTCTGGCACGCGGCGCCCACCTGGCATCCGGCGCCCGCACAGCCGCTCGATTCCCACCTTGGTGCCGGGGAGACTGCATGTCCCCTTTTTTCGGGCTAGGCTTTCAAGACCATGCGGTAACGGGCCTGGTTGGAGCGCACTTTGTCGAGGGCGGCATTTACCTGTGACATGTGCACTACTTCGACAGTGGCCCCAATGCGATGATGCGCGGCAAAAGCGAGCATTTCCTGGATAGTGGAACGTCCCCCGGTATTGCTGCCGCAAATCTTCTTTTCGTGGAGCAACAGCAGGATCGGCGGGACGCTCAACAGCGCCGCCGCCGGGGCGCCTACCACACATAGGGTCCCTTTCGGCCTCAGCGCCTTAATGTACTCGACCCAATTCAGATCGGTATGCGGCGTTGCCAGGATAAAATCCTGTGAGTTGGCAGCAGCGGCCATCTGATCCGGATCCGTGCTTTGCACAAAATGGTTAGCGCCCATACTCCTGCTCACCTCTTCCTTGTCGGGGTTTGTGGAGAATGCGGTGACCCGGCAACCGAAGGCATGCGCAAACTTTATGGCCATGTGTCCGAGCCCGCCGATGCCGACAACTCCTACCTTAAGCCAGGGCTGGACTCCAAAGTGCCGCAAGGGCGAGTAGACCGTTATGCCCCCGCACATGAGAGGGGCTGCGCTGGGGGCATCAAGCCCGTCCGGGAGCGGAAAAGCGAACCGGGCATCCGCACGCACTTTCTCCGCAAAGCCTCCGTGCCGGCCCACACAAGTAGCCACGGAGCGCGGGCACAGGTTTTCCGACCCTGCCAGGCACCACTCACACTGCAGGCAACTCCCGGCCTGCCAGCCGATGCCGACGCGCTGGCCCACTTTCAAATGGGCAACCTCCTTGCCCAGGGCCGTGACCGGGCCGACAATTTCATGCCCTGGAATAAACGGGTAACGGCTCAGCGCCCAGTCATCATCGATCAGGTGAATATCGCTGTGACAGATCCCGCAGAATTCCGTGCGCACTTCCACATCGTACGGCCCCAGATCGCCGGGTTCATAGAAAAGGGGCTTCAGTGGTTGCCTGGCAGTGTAGGCTGCGTGTCCGTGGATAGGCATAGCTAACTCCCATCTAATTGATTTCCTTCACGACATCCACCTTTGTGCACATCCATAATGGCTCTCTCGAGAGAGCAGCCGCTTGCCGCCGCTCCAATTCTACTTCACTCTACCCGGCTGGACATCCTTGGCAACAGGGCTGCCGGGCATGCCTGCGCCCTGGGGGAACCTCGGCTCACACGCGTCACGCCGGCAATGGAATGCCAAGCAGCTCAAGCAAGCGTACCATCGCTGCCGTTGCCTTTGCCTTGAGAAATACGTCCGTAATCTGTCGCGTGTATTGCGATTCCTCGGTGTTGATCTCTATGATGCGGGCCCCCTTTTCCTTTGCTGCCTGCGGGATCATGCCGGCGGGCATCACCTCTCCCGTGGTTCCGATCATGAGAAGCACATCCGCCATTTGCGCGGCCAGGAAGGACTTCGTGCCGGCGGGTTCGGGGATGGATTCTCCGAAGAAGACGAAATCCGGCTTGAGAATCCCTCCGCACAACCGGCATGTGGGCGGGAGCTCGCCGAGATCCACTCGCGCCACAGGGTAGTCTTTCGAGCAGCCGAGGCAGATCAACGTGCGCGAATTGCCGTGAAACTCCCAGATCATCTTGCTCCCTGCCCGGTGATGCAGGCTGTCGATATTCTGCGTGATAATGCCGTGCAGTCTGCCGACGGCTTCCATGGCTGCCAGCGCGTAGTGGGCTTCGTTGGGTTTCGCAGCCAGGAAGGAACTGTAAAAGATCTCCCGGATCGCCACCCAGGAACGGCCCGGATGAGCATGAAAAAACTCAATGTCCAGCACCTGGGGATCGTACCTGCTCCACAATCCGCCCGGCCCGCGAAAGGGTGGGATACCGCTCTCCACGGAGATGCCGGCGCCCGTGAAAGCGGTGGTCCGGCGCCCGCCCTTAATCAGGCCGGCCGCTTCTTGGTACGAGATTTCCGGTGCTGAACGCACATACACTCCAAGTGAAAGCGGAGGGGGATGAGCCTGCCGCGGGCAGCATTTCTATCTCCGCGGCGCCAGATGATCAAGGAGAAAATGGATAGCTTCCGCATGAACTCACCTGTGCACACTGCGAGCCATTCGTTCTGATGCGGAAGCGAATGAGATGAGAGCGGGAGTGTATGGCATCATACATATTGATATGGTAGCCTTCCGTAACATATGTCCTCTATGGAGGCCTCGTTATGAAAGAACCCAAGCCACCCGCCTTGAGTACGGATGCCGGCGGCTCCGGTAAGATCAAGGTCACGATCAATATCGATCAGGACATCCTCGGCATCCTGCGCACGGAAGCTGCCAATACCGGCATTCCCTATCAAAGACTGGTCAATCAATTGCTGCGGAAGGCGCTGCGACAAAACAGCACGCTGGAGTCGCGCTTGGAGCGGCTCGAGAGGTGAGTCAACAAGATCAAGCGCAAGTTAAACGGTTGAGCCTTCGTCTGCGGAAACAGCACGGCCGGCGACAGCCAAAACAATAACCACGAAATACACGAAATACACGAAAACGTGCCGGCGACAAGCAAAGGATGGCTGGCTCCATTGGTCCCCCCCGGCGGCCTCCATAGGGCTTTATCTTCAGAGAGTACTGACATTTCGATCCCTGTTAATACCCTGATTCAGTCATTTACCGGTCAGTTCATTGGTATGCAGACATTTGTTTTTAGAGATTCTTCGAGCCTTCGAGTCTTGGAGGTTAAAAAGCCTACCTCAAAGTCTCGAAGACTCTAAGGCTCAAAAGATCGCTGGACGTCCACATAATTATGAACTGACTAGTAATTTAACGCATGACGACCGGATTGCATCTAATATGGCATTATGTTATACATATTATATGTCACAGAGAACTACATTAATATTGGATGCCGAAACGAAGCAGGCAGCACGGCAACTCGCGCTGCGATACAGCTGCTCGACCTCTGAGGCAATCCGGCGGGCCGTTCTGTGCCACAGGGATGTGGTATTCGGAGTCCCCACCGAAAGCCGAAATGAACGGCGCAAGGTGCTCGAACGTCTTTTCAAGCTTTTTGACGGCAATGATGCCGAGGAGGAAGTTGGCCGGCTCAAGTCGCAGGATTCAGGATTCTGATGCGCTACCACATCGACACCGACTTTCTGATATACGCTCTTTCGATTGCAGGGCCCGAGCGCAGGCGACTGATGCAGCTTGCTGAATCGGAAGCTGAGCTCCAGATGAGCGCCGTGGCTTGGTACGAGTTTTCCCGGGGGCCGCGCACTCCGGAACAGCTCTCGATCGCCCGTTCTTTTTTCTTTGACGATGGAATCATCCCGTTTTCCGAGGAGCTTGCCGCGATTGCCGGCGCAGTATTTCGCAGCATCGGATCCCCGCGCCGCCGCGCCGCCGATGTGGCTATCGGCATCACCTCCGCTGCCATGGGAGCTACGCTCTTGACGCGAAATGCGAATGATTTCGCCGGCATTCCCAACCTTCAGCTCGAGGCAGTTGATCAGTAAGGCGGGGCAAAGTGGATCAAGGGATTTTGACGGGCCCCGATGTGCCCGCCAGTTCGCGCAACGCCTGCTTGACTGCCGGCGAGACCGGCGCCTGCTTCTGGCACTGCTCCAGGGTTTGCTTAGCCTTCTCGCGTTCGCCCAGCCTGAGGTAAACGCGGCTCAGAGCCAGGCCGGCGGTGACATCTTGCGGTCGCCACTCGTGCAGCTTTTCGTAGGAGGCCCGCGCCAGGGGAAAGCTTCCCATGGCCTCCTCGACCTCGGCTTGTGCGCGTAATGCATCGGCGCCGCCCGTGGTTCGGGGCGCAAGACGAACGACGGCTCGAAAAGCCTCCGCTGCCCCGGCAAGATCTCCAAGCCGGCGGCTTGCCTGGGCCAGTGTGAAGTGACTCGCCGGGTCTTCGGGCACAATTTCGAGGGCCTTGCGCGCATGAAGGATGGCGCCGCGGAGATCGCTTTTCTCGTTCAACAGCACGGCTGCGTAGTTGGACTGTGCGAGATAGCTGTCGGGAGACGCAGCGACGGCGCTGCGGAACAGCCGGTAGTGGTCTCGCCAGTCGGGATTTCTGTCGATCGTGCGGAAGCCGTAGCCGGCCAGCAGAACAACGGCGGCGACAGCCGAAACCGTTTTCCATCGCGGCATGGACAACCCCGCACACAAGAGAAAAGCCACCGCGCAATTGAATCCGAGCGCTGGAAAATACATCAGCCTCTCAGCCATGATCGTGCCGATGGGCCTGATCCAATTGGAAGTCAGGATAAACGATAAGAAAAACACCAACCCTGAAAAGAAAAGCACCGGGTACCGCCGTGCCGAAATGAACAGTCCGGCAACCAACAACAGCAGGAGCGCCAGAGGTATGGCGGCCGACCAGGAAACAATGGAAGTGACCAGGGGAATCTGGTTGTAGGAATAATCCGCCGACAGATTCATGGGCCAGAGCAGCAGTCCAAGATACCTGCCAAAAACGTTCGTTGCCGTCAGGAACCGGGTCCAGACCGGGGCTGCTGCTAGCGGATTCGAACGGGGATTCACATAGAGCGGAGCCAGACCGCCGAGAACCCAGTAACGCAGAAGCAAAACCAGGGCCACTGCCAACACGAAGGCAAGGTAACGGCCCAACACCGTGCGCTTCAGGAAGATCTCCCGCAGCTTGCCGTTTCCAAGAATGAAGTCGGTCGCCGGCAGCAGTGCCACGAAAGCCAGGGCGCTTTCCTTGCTGAGCACGGCGAGGACAAATACGGCAGCTGACAGGCCGAGCCACCGGACGCGGCCGGTCTTGCAGTGCCGGATATAAAGGAGCCAGGCTGCCAGAACGAAACAGGCCGAGAGGATTTCCGCGCGCCCGACAATGGAAGCCACCGCCTCCGTCCGGATGGGATGCAGAACGAAGCACAGCGCGGTGAGCAGCGACAGCATGCGGCGCGCAAAAAGCTCCTCCAGCAGGAAAAAGACCAGGATGCCGTTGAGGGCGTGAATCAATATGTTCATGGCATGATAGCCGGACGGATCCTCGGCGTTCAGGGCATAATCGACGGCATAGCTCAGCATGACGACCGGGCGATACAGCCCGCCCTTGCTCTCCACTGCCTTCCAGTAGTGCTGCCCGAAAATTTGCTTTAGATGGGCCGCGTCCAGGCCGTGTATCGCGTCATTGCCCTGGACGATGACGGTGTCGTCGAAAACGAACCGGCCGTTAACCGAGTTGGCATAAGGCAAGAGGGCCAGGAGCGACAGGAGGATGATGGCTGCCGGACGGGGTACGTGGAAGACGGCTGGTGCAACGTGCCTGGCAGGCTTTTCAGGATTCTGGCTCCGTGGCTTCTGCTTCGATTTTTTCATGACTCGGCCCACTCATCGGATCAGCAAGAGGGAACGCTGGATACTAGCATTGCCCGGCGAAAAAGTCATGGCGGGGGTGAATGATGATTGAACCACTAAGGCCTCAAAGACCACAAAGAAACAGGCAGATGCCCCCAGGAGTGGATTCCGAATGCAGTTTCCGAATCGTCGCCGGCGAAGGCAACATCTGTCAGAATGCAAATTCTGGTTCTTTGAGATCTTTGAGGTCTTCGTGGTTCGTTTCTATTGCCAGTGTCTGAATTGCAGACGCATTCCCGAATTTCTACCCATTCAGGGCTAAGATGTGATAGGGATAAAAGCTCGTCCTTTATCGGATTAGGAACCAAAATGAAACTATCCGTAGTCATTCCGGTTTATAACGAGAAAAACACTATTCTGGAGATAGTGAAAAGGGTCCGGTCCGTAGACCTTCCGAAAGAGATCATCATTGTGGATGACGGTTCTACGGACGGCACCGCCGACGCGCTCCGGGGATTGCCTTCGTCCGACGATCTGAAAATCATCCTGCAGCCCGGGAACCGGGGCAAGGGAGCCGCCCTGCGTGCGGGTTTTGAGGCCGTGTTGGGGGATATCGTCGTGGTCCAGGATGCGGACCTCGAATACGATCCCGCCGAGTACCCGGTTTTGATTCAGCCGATTCTCGCCGACAAGGCGGATGTGGTCTTCGGTTCCCGCTTTCTCAGCGGCCCGCATCGAGTGCTCTTTTTCTGGCATTACCTGGGGAATCGTTGCTTGACGTTGCTGTCCAACATCCTGACCAACCTGAACCTCACCGACATGGAAGTCGGCTACAAGGTCTTCCGCGCCGACCTGCTCAAGAGAATCCGGCTACGCGAAAACCGGTTTGGATTTGAACCGGAATTCACCGCCAAGGTCTCCAGAATCCGATGCCGGATATACGAAATCCCGATTTCCTACAGCGGCCGGGATTATACCGAAGGCAAGAAGATCGGGTGGAAAGACGGCATTGCCGCCATTTACTTCATTCTGAAATATCGGTTTGTCGACTGATCCCAAGGGCCATCGTCTCGCGGAACGATCCTAACGAGCAGGAGCATGTCTATCTCCTTTCCCATGAATGACGTCACCGTGTCTTGACCCGTTTGCTGCCCATAGCGTCGCTCTGCTGATCACAGACAACCGCTTTGAGCGTATCCGGCGCCCCTCGAATCTGGGTGGTATAGGCGATCCCGGATGTCAGCACCCGCCGGTACATGTCTTCCTGCATCTGCACATCCAGGATTTTCCAGTCCGTTGCGAAAAAGACACCATCCGATAAAGCGGAGAAAAGGGCGATACAGAGACTGGCGGTGTAGAGACCGTTAATCATCCTGAAGTGTACTTTGGCGGGATCGATCTGCAAATCCACCCTGGTCTGCAGCCGGCCCTCCACGCCCGGCGCCCGGGCCGTCTTGATCTCGAAGGGAATATCATTCAACTCCGTCATATCCGCGGCTGCGATCGTGATGCGGTTATAGACCACAGGCTCCACGCGGGTGCCGGGCGGCACCTTCTTCCGTTCGCTGTCCGCTGCGCCGGAAGGCGGCGGTGTGCCGGCGAAATACCCTTTGCGGGCATGGAGCCGGCAATCCGGACAAAGACTTGCGCTGTTGAGCCGGACGGTGAGATTGTGGAAGGCGCCATCTTTCTTCGCAGCGGAGGGCGCAAAGCCGAGCGTGTATTGCATCCGGAGATAGGAAATGCTCTGATTTAGGGCGGCGGAGAGCAACTTCCCGCTGCCGACACTCAGGGTCTCACCTCCGGTATCGCCTGCAATCTTGCGAACCGAGTCCGATTCGGCATACAGGGATCCGGTGCCCAGAGTTTCGATCGCGTAAAGCGTAGTCCCGGATTCCAGCATCTCTTGAAGAGCACTCTTCCAGGTCTGCCCCCAGTTGATGATCTGACCGTTGTCGGAGATCAGGATGATGGCCCGCCTTCGGTCGGTCGCTCGGACGCGAAGATAACGCGCAGCAACGAAAAGGGCATCCCAGATATTTGTGCCGCCCGCGGTTGTGAAGGAGGCCAGTTTTTGGACGACGAGAGCGTGATCGTGTGTGAAGTCGGTGAGCCGGGCGGGAAATGCGGCAAAGCCGAAGAGCACGACCTGATCCTCAGGCTTTAGCGTCCCGAGCGCCGAGCGCGCGGCAGTTCGAAGCTCCGGCAGGTATGAGGTGAGGCTGCCGCTGCTGTCGACTACCAGTGCCACGGCCAACGGGAGTTGATCGCGGGAAAAGTAGATCACCGGCTGGGTGATATTGTTATCGTAAACAACAAAATCCTCCGCCTGCAGGTCGCGGACGGGCGTTCCATACACGGTGACATCCACCGGGACCAACTCGACGTTCACCTTGATCTTGAAATCGCTCTTGCGAATACCCTGATCCTGCTCCCCGGAAACTTTTCCGGCATGCAGACGCTCCTCTCCCGCCGCCGGTTCCGCCCCCGCCGATCGAATGCCGTTCAAAGGTTGCAGTGCCAGAGAGATCAAGCAAAGCACTTGGAGCAATGTTTCCATAGCTTCGGCAAACCTAATTTTCCATTTTTATCGTGGCCAGTTTCTTGACGATGGCAATGTCCTTGGCCCCCTTCACCTCCAGTCGAACACCGGTCCCTTCCGGATACCGTGGGGCTTCATCGATGATTGTAAGCACCCTTCGGGGCAGCTTGCTTTGGCGCGCCGCCTGCACTGCCCGGTCGCCGAGAATGAATGCGACTCCGAAGCAGCCTCGATGAGGCGACAGATACACGATCGTGCGTTTCTTGTGTTTCAGGCGCAACGACCACCCGTATTTAGGTGAGTAGGATTTCCACTCCTGGATCCCTGCATCGCATTCCTCGGCCAGGTCGGCGATCAATTGATCCCAGAGCGCTTTGGCCGGACCGAGTTCCGCTGTCAATTCATCATTCGTGGGCTTATCCGGCTTATTGATAAAGGCATTGGGAAGCATGGGCGAGCCTCCATGTTCGGAGTTACGGTCCAATTATAAACCGCTTCCTGTGCCGGCCCCCGTAAATTGTCCTGTTAATTTCTTGCATTGGAGGCGGGGATTCACTAGAAAGAGTGGCAAGGAATTCACCTTTTGAGAAGGGGGCGATCATGGTGCGAAAAAGCTTGCTGCTGTTGCCGGCAATTATTCTGTGGGTGTCTGGTATTGCGCTGCCCCAGGCGCCGACCTCACCTTTGTTGAAGGACCTGCGCTGGCGCAACATCGGCCCTGCAAACATGCAGGGCCGCGTCACCGACATTGAAGCCCTGGACAAGGATTACCGTTATGTCCTGGTCGCTTCGGCTTCCGGCGGCGTCTTCAAGTCCTTGAATGCCGGCGCGACATGGGAGCCCATTTTCGACAAGTACGGCTCCGCATCCATGGGGGACATCGCCGTTTATCAGAAGGATGCCGACATCATCTGGGTGGGGACGGGCGAATCGTGCACGCGCAACAGCGTGGGCTGGGGCGACGGCGTGTACAAGTCCACCGACGGAGGCAAGACCTTCACCAACATGGGGCTGCGCGACTCGCACCATATCAGCGAAGTGGCCATCCACCCCGACAATCCCGACATCGTTTACGTGGCGGCGCAGGGGCACCTCTGGGGATACAACGACGAGCGCGGGCTTTATCGCACCATGGACGGGGGCAGGACCTGGCAGCGGCTCGGAAAAAACCTGCCTGCAGACGGGAAAACCGGATGCAGCGATGTGAAGATGGATCCCCAAAATCCCAAAGTGCTGTACGCTGCATTCTGGGAGCGCATCCGCAGGCCATGGCGCTTTGACAGCGGCGGCCCTAACGGCGGCATATTCAAGTCGGTCGATGGCGGCGACACCTGGACGAAACTGACCCAGGGCCTTCCGACAGGACCGACTGGCAAGATCGGGTTGGCGGTCTACGCGAAAAATCCCGGCATTGTCATGGCAATCATCGAACACGGCTACCAGCCGAACCAGCGCACGGAAGCCGAGGCTTACAAAGACATGACTAAGCTGGGGACCGGCATCTACCGTTCCGAAGATGCCGGGAAGACCTGGAAATACATCAACCGCTACAACAACCGGCCCTTCTATTACAGTCACCTTTACATCAATCCCAGCGACGACCAGCGGGTTTATGTGCTTGCGGGGAGTGCCATGGTTTCCGAAGATGGAGGCAAGACCCTCCGGACGGGAATGGCCGGCATCTCAGGGGATTTCCACGCCCTCTGGATCGATCCGGCCCATAAAGATCGCTTCTACGTGGGTAACGATAAAGGCACGGCGCTGACGCATGACCATGGCCAACGCTTCCTCTATCTCGACAACTACGCGATCGGGCAGTTTTACACCGTCACCTATGACATGCGGGATCCCTACTATGTCTACGGAGGTCTCCAGGACAACGGCATCTGGGGCGGGCCCAGCAACAGCAGGGACGTGACCGGTATCCTGACGGAGCACTGGTTCAAATTCCACAGTGGCGATGGTTTTCACGTACAGGTGGACCCGACCGACTGGACGACAGTCTATTCGGAAAGCCAGGGCGGCGCGATTCGCCGCAATCACGCCCTCTTCCGGCAGCAGTCGGTGTCGATCCGTCCCACGGAAAACAACATCACGAATTTTGCTGAGGCGATTCCCAAAGCCGGCAGCATGACGCCGGCCGAAAGGCGCCAGATCTTCCGCACCAACTGGAGCACACCCTATATCATCTCGCCCCACAATCCCCACACCCTGTACTACGGCACCCAGCATCTCATGAAGTCCGTCAATCGCGGCGATACCTGGACCATCATCAGCCCGGACCTGACCACCAACGATCCCGAGAGGACGAATCCGGAGAGCGGAGGGCTGACACGCGACGTGACCAGCGCCGAGACCAATGCCACGATCATCACCATCTCCGAATCTCCGCTCCGCCCCGGCGTGATCTGGGTCGGCACGGACGACGGCAAGGTGCACGTCACCCTCGATGGAGGGACGAGTTGGACCGAGGTAACCCGGGCCATCCCGGGGCTGCCCCCCGGCCTCTGGATCAGCCGCGTACGGGCATCGCAGCATGACATGAAGACCGCTTACGTTACGGTCGATGGCCATCGAAGCGACAATTTCCATCCGTATGTATTCAAGACCACGGATCTCGGCAAGACCTGGACCAACATCACCGGCAATCTGCCGGAAGGCCAGAGCGTGTACGTCATCACCGAAGATCCCGTCAATCCACGGCTGCTCTTCCTGGGCACGGAGTTCGCGGCCTATGCTACCGTCGAAGGCGGGAAATCCTGGTTCCGGCTCATGAACGACCTCCCCACGGTTGCCGTGCACGATCTGGTCATTCATCCGAGGGATCGCGACCTGATTGCCGCCACCCATGGACGCAGCATCTGGATCATGGACGATATCACTGCGCTGGAGCAGCTGAGCGAGAGCATTCTGTCCAATGATGCCTTTTTGTTCGAGCCCAGGCTCGCCACGATCTGGCGCGGCATCAGCCGGGGCGCGGAACGGGGCCATTTTTTCTTCCAGGGGAGAAATCCTCTGACCATAACGCAGCGCCCACCCGCCAATTCTCCTCCGGAATTGAACAATTCGGCTTTCATCCACTACTACCTGCGGTCGAGTCCGGCTGGAGAAGTGATGATGGAGATTTCCGATCTTGCTGGCAGGAGCAAGCGGACGATGAAGGCCCCGAAGGATGCCGGCATCAACCGCTTCCAGTGGGACCTGCGATTTGATCCCAACGAACTGGATCGAGCGATCACCCAGCTGGTGCAGAAGCTTCGCGGGGCGCAGTCCGAAGGGGAGCGGCAGAAACTCCTCGACGAAGAGCGCCCCCGCCTGCTGAAAATGGCCGAAAATGAATCTCAGCGCCAGGAAATCGCCCGCCGGATCGAGAGCGTAACGAGTTTTGATCCTGAAGCGGGAGCTGGAATGGGCGGCGGGATGAGGGAGAGCCAGGGTATGATGGCAGGACCGGGTGTTTACCGGATTGCGCTCAGCGTGGCCGGGAAAACGTATACGACAACACTGGCGGTGCGTATGGATCCGCTCTTGGATGAGATGTCGAAAAGGCGGTGAGCAGCGCGGCCGCTAGTAGGCCCCGGCCGCCGGACGGGGCTTGGGGTAATGCGCGGGGAGAAGTAGAGCGCCGTCTGGCATCCGGCGCCCACTTGGCATCCGGCGCAGGTAGGCCCCGGCCGCTAGTAGGCCCCGGCCGCCGGACGGGGTTTGGGGTGATGCGGGGGGAGAAGTAGAGCGCCGTCTGGCATCCGGCGCCCACTTGGCATCCGGCGCAGG
>CAYGWQ010000080.1:11898-19035 GCA_964353465.1 uncultured Acidobacteriota bacterium
TAGGCCCCGCCGGGTGTAGGCCCCGGCCGCCGGACGGGGCTTGGGGTAATGCGCGGGTTGAATTTCGAGGTTATGGCGCCTGTCACCGAAACTTGGTCACCGAAACTATGGTTTCCGTCTCGCTCGTTGAATCCAAAACCAAAGGCGCCCCCACGGCGTTGTTCCGGCGGACAGACGGCCGCGAATTCTACCTTCACAGCCGTTATGATCCCCCGGAGGAAGCCCGGTTTCTCGTCAGCGATGTGCCCGTCCGGGAACGGACCCTGTACACGGTGTTGGGATTCGGGCTGGGGTATCACGTCAAGGAACTGCTGCAACGCATACCTCGAAGCTCCCACCTCATCGTACTGGAACCGGATCAAGCCTGTTTGAGCGGCAAGCTACTGCAACATGGGAGCCAAACCACGGCGTGGATGCATAACAACCGTTTGCATTTTCTTGCTCAGCATGACCCCCATGTAGCCCATATTTACCTCGCCGACACCATGGTGCGTTTGCGACTGCTTTCCTTCGAGCTGGTCACGCACATTCCTTCCACTTTGACTGCGGAAAGTTTTTACCGTGCGCTGCTCGCCGAGATCCCGCGCACATTTCCCTCCAGCTTCCACGGTCATCTCAACTCGCTCGATCGGATGATGGAAAACGATCTGCAGAACTTCTGGGCCAATTTGCCGCACAGCTGGAATGCGGCCCCTATCCTCTGCCTGCATGGCAAATGGTCCGGCCGTCCCCTGATCATCGTTTCGGCCGGGCCCTCCCTGACCGGCGCTCTCCCGATTCTGCAGAAGGCCAGGGGCAAGGCGCTGCTCCTCGCGACCGGCAGCGCCGCCGGCATCCTGATGGCCCGGCAAATCCGGCCCGACCTCGTGGTATCCGTCGATCCCTATGAGGCGAACCTGGCGCACTTCCAAGGCTGGGACCATGCTGATGTGCCGCTGGTCTATTACCATCGGATCAATCGCGGCATCCTGTCCTTGTACTCCGGGCCCAGGATCTTTTTCCTGATGCGTGATGATCCTCCGTTGCCGCTGGACAGTCCCTCAGAAAAACCGGATTTCTGGCAGGGCGGGTCGGTGGCCTTTTCCGCGCTGCAGCTGGCTCATTATATGGAAGCCAATCCCGTTATTTTCGTGGGTCAGGACTTTGCCTTCACCGGCGGGCATACCCATGCCGAGGGCAGCGTTGTCGATCAGCCCTATAATGCCTCGGCGCTGCCCAAGGATTATTTCCTGGTCCCCGGCGTTCACGGCAAACCGGTGGTCACGAACCGGATGTATCATTCCTATCTGCTCTACATGCAGGATTACCTCCAGCGCTACGCCGCGTCGAAGCCCGCTGTAAAGCATATCAATACTTCCCAAAGCGGCGCCATGATCCAGGGGATGAAATGCCAGGCGGTGGACCAGGTACTGGCAGGCCAGCCCGAGCTCGGCCCGTTCACTTCTCAGGAGATGATTGCTTCCGCCCTGGCCCAGGGCCGGCAGATTCCGCTGGAGACGCAGCGAGCGGCACTGCAAAAATGGATCACAGAACTTGGTCATCTACTGGCGCAAGCCGGTCAGGTTCGCGATGTTGAACGGCTTTTTGCCAGGTTCAAAACCACCTCGCCTTATGCTCAGGCAGCGCGCAGCTATGACGATATTTACTATCTCTACGAGACACGATATCGCAGCGGCAATAATCAAGCGCCTTCGGCCTTTATGAAAAGATTTCACGAGCACTTGCAGTGGGTCTATAAACAGCTGTGCAGGATCCATGGGTCGGCCTGAATGGTATCGCCGGAGGGAAAGTTGGAATATATTAAGGAGTGCGTCCGCATCCAGAATCCGGGCAACAACGATCAGGTTTTGCTGGCTATCTCGAGCCTGCGCGACCTGGTGGTGGTGAATATCGCCGGTGCGGCCGAAATGGAGCCCGTCCTCTTTACCGAAGAGAATCTGCATGCCATTCTCGCGGCGGCCCCGGAACAGCTTTTCGTAGAAGCGCTGCCCCCGGCAAAATATAAAAAGCTTGCCAGGGAAAAAATCGACCGGGCGGTGCAGTCGGCGCTTGCGCTGAGGGCAGGATTGCGCACTGCATATGTTGCCGACCTGGCGGCCATAGTCCGCGATTTACTGTCTCAACTGGATCAGGTCCTCCAGCTGCTGAGATGCTATGTACTGCAAAACGCCCGGTCCGGACCGTCCGGGCTGGACCGGGAGCTGCAGGATCTGATCGGGCAGCTGGCCGCTTCGAGCTTCGAGCGCGGCGACAATGTGCGCTGCATGGATGATCTGCAGCACCAGATCGTTCCCGCCCTGAAAAAGCTCCTCTGGGTGTTTAGAAAATAGACGGTTGATGGGGAGAGAACTATGAATGGAATACCTGTACTGCATGTCGAAGGGGATTGCATCGCGCGCGCCTGGGAAGACTCGCTCATCGAATTGAACCGGAATGGATGCAGCATCCGGACGCAGTACGACAAGCCCGGCGATCCCCCAAGCAAGGATGCGACGATGATCGTCACCATCTATGACCCGCTGGCGGAACCGATGATACACAAGGATTTTCCGGGTGGTCCCGAGGATTTACAGGAATACGTCATGGAGGTCTGCGAGGGGATCAAGGACCATCTCGTGCGGGACCGGCGGGACCCAGACGACACACGGTGGGAATATACCTATCACCAGCGGCTGTTTGCCTATGAAGTCCCGTCGCGAGAGATCTTCAACCAGATCGAGATTATGGCCCGGAAATTGTCGGAGGCGCCGCACACGCGCCGCGCCCAGGCGGTTACCTGGAAGGTGTGGGAAGACAATGACTGCTATGATCCGGCCTGTCTGCAGAGCGCCTGGTGCCGCATCCTCGAGGCAGAGGGAGGACCGGTTCTCAGCATGAACGTGCGCTTCCGCTCCAACGATGCCTACAAGGCCGCTTTTATGAACATGTTTGCGCTCGTGCAGCTGCAGCAGAAAATTGCCGCGCGAGTATCGGAACTTTCGGGCAGGGAAGTCAAGGTAGGGCGGTACTGCCACATGGCCGACAGCTATCACATCTATGGCTCGTATTTCCGCGAATTCGAGGCGCGTTTCCTGGGGGCGCTCACGAAGCGCACTTTTGCGCAGCGCGCGATGCGTTACGAGGACGTGCGCGAGATGATGGAGGAAGCCCGGCCGGCGATCCTCGAAAAGGCCCGGAAAATGGGGCGATAGAACCGCGGTTCGATTCCGGAGTTACGTTTCTATCACGACCGGAAGACGCTGACTTCGAACTAAGCAGTTACAAAAGGCGCGTTGTGCGAGCCTGGGGAATCCCTGAAGGGCGTCGCGGCAGCGCTGCACTTCAGAGCCTTCGGCCGAGACTGCAAAATCCGCGTCCCATCCGAAACCTTGTCTCCGTTCAACGCCGAAAGGCGGTGCAACTACGATTCTGCGCCGTCCCTATCAGGTTTTCGCTAATATTCCAGCCTCTCTGTCGTCTCTCCATAGAAGAACGAACGTTTGTGGTACGGATGGAGCCTGTGGAGCATCTGGGTAAGCAGGCACCACAGCGCTGAAGCCTGTCATCCTTCACAGCAGGATACCCACAACAAAAGACATTGTTCCAGCCAACAGGGTGAAGTATGCCCTTTATTAAAGCTCGTATAATGCTCCGATGTCATTGGCTGCCGGTCTGCCTTATGGCGCTTGTTCTAATAGCGATTCTCTTTGTGTATGCGCCGGTGCTGTCGGCGGGCAAGTTTATATTTGATGACTGGTATCATATCGAACACGCCTCACAAAAAACTCTGGCGCGGCAATTGGCGGAGTTTTCACCAATCGATACTGAGCCGCAGGCCATAGGGAACCTGGAATGGTGGGTTTACTGGCGAATTTTTCACCTGAATCCGCTGCCTTATTTTGTCACCGGGGTGCTATTACATGTGATTTGTACCTTGCTGATTTTCCTGGTGAGCAAAGAGTTGGGTCTCGGCTTCAGAGGCAGTGTTATTGCAGCAACCTGGTTTGGCCTGAATCCGACATTGTTCCATACGGTTTCGTGGATCTCGACTACAACCGAATATCCCTATGCCCTCGTTTTCTGCATGTTGACACTGATATGTTATCTGCGGGGAGTGATACGGCCGCAAACCGTGCGGTGGACCTATGTATTGTTATCGGTTCTTTTTTATCTTCTGGCGATCAAAGCCAAAATGCAGTCTCACTTTCTGCCGGTCCTGTTTCTGGCGCTGGCATTAGGTAAAGCGTCCATGCTAGCAAGATCATTCATGACCTGGTGTAAGGCATTGACTGGGTGCCTATTGCCACAATTGCCTTATGGGGTGATTTCCTTGGTATACACATGGATTTTGTTTTCCAAGGGTAGGACGGGAGCTTATAGGCTCTCATGTAACGGGCTAAATGTGGTGCGCAATTTCAGCAGTTATTTTTCCTTTCTCTCTTTCTGGCCGGAGCCCGGGATTGCGACAGTAAGTTCGATGACCATGGCAGGTTTGATCTGTGCGGGAACCATAGTCTTGTGGGGAGGTGGTTTTCGCGCCATTGCCCGCGGGTCTGCCTTGTGGACAAGATCTCGCGACTTGCTGTGGAACGTCCATGTGAGCTGGATGTGGGGCTGGCTGGCTTTTTTGCCGGTCATATTCCTTGTTCAGCACGCTTTCCCGGGGCACCTTTACCTTCCTGTGGCCGGATTCGCCCTGCTTCTAGGGGCCTTGATTGAGAGGATTTTGACTGTAACTCCTTGGGTGTCGCGGTGGGGCGTGTATGTTGTGTTAGGGTATTGGTTGTGGTTGGTGTATCCGATATTCGTGGAAAAATTGAATTATCTGATCCCCGTTTGGGCCACCAATCAAGCAACATTATCGAGTCTGCAATCCCAATACCCTCAACTGCCGGCCAATGCGCACCTGTATATTTATCCCGTCGCTCCCGGCGCCCTCTTTGATTCGGGAAGTGGTTCCAGCATTCGCTTGATGTATCGGCAGCCGATTGCGGTGACAGTAGTTGGACGCCCGGAAGAACTGGGAAAGGCCATTGGCGGTGAACCGGCTGAGACGGTCTGGCCCAGCGATCCACTTAAGAGCAAGTTCGATCCTGGCACGCAAGAACTCTACTTGTTGCGCTACGATGAAGAGACCGGGAACCTGGAAGACATTATCGGGCGCCCTGTGAGTTTTGACGTTCCGGCCGCGCAGGAGACATTGAGGTTGACCAGAATTGATCCTGAAGGTGCCAAAGTTCGGAACCTCCCCGATCCGCAGTCGAGAGGCCACACGGCTGTTATGGCATATGCCCGGAATGTTACGCCTGATGCCGTCGTGGTATGGCGCGAAACGGAGCTGCAAACGGCCTACCGCACGCCGATGTGGATTCTTGCCCTGGTTCCGGATCGTTTTTTGGCAATTGTTGGCGAGTGCGACGTATTTTTGCGTAACAAAGCTGGCGCGTCCAACAAACTCAGGTTTATTATTAGGCCCTAGTTGCCAGAGCCGATCTAATCATTTACGGTTACGGGACGGAGACGGGCCGAGCCATTGGCAGAATCCGGAATGCTCACCCTGGTCCCGGCATAGGAGGTGAACGTGGAGTTCTTGAACTTTGTGCTGATGTTTTTTACCGCCTGTCTCCTGCTGCGTAAGCCAGAAAAGGAGCGGCTCGCATTCCGCCTCCTGGTTGCCAGCGTGCTGCTGGTGGTGGCGCTGTTCCTGATTGCCACGCGGACGGCTTTTTTGCCAGGGGTCAATTACTGAAGCCGCGAAGGCTGCCAGGGGAGGATTCCATGATACGTGAACATCTATATACGTTGCTTGCCCTTGCGGTGCTGGTCTTGTCCATTGTCCCCGTCGGCGCCGCCGTTTTCCTGCTGGGATTTGTTTACGGCGATTCCCCTTGTGTGATGTGCTGGGAGCAGCGCGCCGGCATGGCGCTCATCGCGCTCATCGGCCTTTTCGTGCTGCGCTATGGCCCGCAGCCCAAATACCTCGGATTGTCGGTGCTGGTGGGCACCTGGGGCGTTTTCATGGGCCTGCGGCATACCGGCATGCATGCGGCGCGCGATGTCGGTCAGGGCTTCAGCATCGAGATATGGGGTGCGCATACCTACACCTGGGCGCTGTTCATCTTCTGGGTGTGTGTCGTGACGATGGGTGTGCTGCTCATGGCAATGAAGCAGGGTGACATTTCCGCCGGGCCCCGTGCCCTGCGGCCGCTGGATAAGCTGGCAATGGGTGTCTTCCTGGTGGTCATCGCGGGAAACATCGTCCAGGCATTCGCCAGCACCGGGCCGCCCCCCTTCATGGGGCAAGGCGATCCGATCCGTTTTTCCTTCAACCCGAAAAACTGGGTCTGGTCGCTGGAGGAATGGTCGCCGGCGTCCATCTCGCTGCGCGGGCGCTGGGCGATCGAGAAGCCCGCTATCCCTCCGGTCTCCGGAGACCCCGGCACCGGCCCGTTGGCGGGCCTGCCTTCGCTCGCCGTTAGGGAGCAGAAGCGCATCCCTGTGCCATTGCGCGGGACCGTGACCGATCTCGCCTATGATGCCGGCACAGATCGGTTCTTGCTCACCACGCAAAACGGCGTCTACATCCTCGACGGATCGATGACTCGTGTGCTGCGCTATACCATCGTCGATCCCGGTTTTTCGATCGACGTCGGACGGTTCGCCGGCGCGGCGTTTCTGGACAGCAAGACGCTCATGGCGCTGGGCGAAAACAGGAGCTATGTGATTCTGCGGGAGAGCGACCCCGGTGATGCGGATAAGAACTTCCGATTCTTCCTGGAATCGTTCGATGCGTTTGACGAGGTTTCACGTTCCCGCCTGGGCACGGTGCGATCCCGGATGATGTACGTTATGTCTCTGGCATACGACACGGCAACGAACTCGCTCTACACCGTGACGGTGCCGAACTCCAAGGTCAAGCGGCTGGTAATCGCACGCTTCGATCGGCGCGACCTGACACTGTCGGAGGAGTTCACGCCGGTGCTGGCTCCCGAATCCGATCTGAAGTTCAGCGGCGAGAAACGCTCTCTGGATGAGCTGTACGTGACCGGCGCAGCCGTCGCCGAGGGCCGGATGTATGCGATCAGCGCCACGTTTGGCACGCTTGTGACCATCGATCTTGCCGCACACTCGGTCGTCGCCGCGCATGGGATTCCCGGC
>CAYGWQ010000081.1:0-18900 GCA_964353465.1 uncultured Acidobacteriota bacterium
TGGTCATGGTGACGGAATGCTCCATGAGCGACAATGTGGCCGTGGAGTTCCCCGCAATCCAGTTCGTGCGGCCCTGCAACCTATGCCCGCACATGAAGCGTATCACCCTGCCCAAGATCCTGAACTCGCTTCTCAACGGGGAACATGAGGTAGAGGTCGAGGCCGGCATCGCCGAAGGCGCCCGGCGCGCCGTGGAACGGATGATTCATCTCTCTATTTCGGATCGTTAACATGAACCGCTCTCGAGATCTGCTCCCTTTGCCGTATCCATTGCTCTACGAGGAAACCGTGCGCCGCGCCCTGCTGGAAGACCTGGGCCGCGCGGGTGACATCACCACGGATGCCATTGTCCGGACTCATGAACCAGCGGCGGCTTCGCTGGTGGTGCGCGCCGCGGGCCGCATCGCCGGCCTGGAGGTCGCACTCTGCGCTTTCCGGTGCCTCGACCCGCAGGTGCAGGCCGAGATGCTGATTTCCGACGGCAGCGACGCGGCAGCCGGTGACCAGCTTGCCGTGATCCGAGGGCGCGCCCGTGCCCTACTCTCGGCGGAGAGGACAGCCCTGAACTTCTTGGGCCGTCTGTGCGGTATCGCCACCGCCACACGCGCCATCGCCGACGCCGTCGCCTCCTATAGCGCCAAAGTTGTCTGCACGCGGAAGACCACACCGGGCCTGCGCGCCCTCGAGAAATACGCCGTAAGGGCCGGGGGCGGGGCCAACCATCGCTTCGGCCTCGATGATGCGGTGCTGATCAAGGATAATCACCGGGTCATCGCGGGGGGCATCACGGAGGCGGTGCGGCGTGTGCGCCGGCACGTCGGTCACATGATCAAGATTGAGGTCGAAGTGGATTCTCTCGAGGAACTGGAAGAAGCTCTGGGCTTGGGAGTCGATGCCGTCCTTCTGGACAATATGCCTGTGGCGATGCTGGCGCGCGGTGTGCAAATGGCACAGGGGAAAGCGCTCACAGAGGCTTCCGGGGGTATAACGCCGGCCAATGCAGCCGCGATCGCAGCCACCGGCGTCGATCTCCTTTCGGTGGGCTGGCTCACCCACAGCGCCCCGGCTCTGGACGTTTCACTCGACCTCGCAGTCGGATTATAGCGCAGCGGGTAGAGGGGGGTGCCCGTCCCCTTTCCAGCCCGAGTGCGGCCGGTTGCGCGGGCAAGGCCGGAAACGTGAGGCGTCACCGCCCAGCCCAGGATTGCCGTCTAGGGCACCATGACGATGTCGCCGTTTTCCAGGACAACATTCTGACCGAGGTTCTTACCGTTCATGACGTCTTTGTAGTTGAACTCCAGTATTCTCCCGTCCCTTTTGCGCACGATCTTTATTTTTGTCATCTTGGCGAATTCCGTCAGCCCGCCGGCCCGCGCTATCAGATCCAGCACGGTCATCGGCGCGCCCAAGGGATAGGCGCCGGGCTTGGTAACCGCTCCGACGATCGACACTTTCTTGCTTTCGACCTTGGTTACAGTAACCGTGACGGTCGGGACGCTTACAAAGTACTCCTTGAGCCGCTCGGCAACCGCCTCCTGCAACTGTTTGGTCGTGAGGCCGTTCGCCTGCATGTCGCCGATCAGCGGCAAGGTGATCTTGCCGTCGGGCCGGACAACCACCTGCGGTGCTGAGTGGTCCACATCTTTCCACACATTGATGGCCAATACATCTTCCAGTCCAATCACGTAGTTCTCATCGATCGGCGGAGCAGATGTGACCTGCTTAGTTTGTGCCGCCGCAGGCTGCACAGCGGCATTTTTAACTGGAGGTTTCTGTTGCGCAAAGCCAAGTACAGCAAACGCCAGGAACAAGCTTGTGATACGTGGGATCTGCTTCATTGTATCTCTTCCGTAGACTAAGGTTGCTAATGCAAAACCGGTGATACGCCCCGAAACTGCGCTGATTCTCATCGATCGGCAGGCTTCAGCCCGAGGGCAATGGAAAAGCCCAATCCATCTTGCGACCCGTTTGCATAACGATAGCGGTTCCGGTCCTGGATTTCCACGAGTTTCAGCTCCCGGCCTGCTACCGGCCAAAGGACGAGCCGACGGCCTCCCCAGTGTCCTTGATCTTCTCAGGGGAACGTTCATGAATTCCCATCGGCATTTCACCGGCATCGGTTCAGGAAAATCCTAGCTTTCTTTGTTTGGCCCGAGGAGAGAGGGATCTTGCCGGGCGTATGCCACTTCATGGTATGCTTTTTTTGCCGGCTGCAGGAACCCGATTTCCGTATATGAGGATCAGAGGGCATAGTCGCGGCGGAGAGAAGCCATGTCAGGAAAGCGCAGATCCAATCGGAAGACCGACGGATCCACGGGGAAAGAGTCCACACTCGTTACCTTCCTCAAGGAACTGTTGCTACTGCTGTGCGTGGTGCTGGTCATCAACAGTTTTGTCCTGGCCTCTTTTGAAGTCCCGACGGGATCCATGGAAGACACCGTGGCAATCGGCGACCGGGTATTCGTCAATAAATTCCTTTATGGCGGTTCCACACCGTACACTATTCCGCTCACTTCCATCCGCATACCGCACATCCGGGTGCCGGGCTTCCGTGATGTGGCACGGGGAGATGTCATTGTTTTCGACTGGCCCGGCGGCCGGGATCAGGTAGAAAAACCCCGGCAAATGTGGTACCTGAAGCGCTGCATCGGCCTGCCCGGCGACACCATCCAGATTCAAAACCAGGTCGTTTATGTAAACGGCCGGATGGTTCCGGATCCTTCACACGCCAAGCACCTCCGCGCCGGCATTTTTGCCCCCGGCATGGCGAACCCCGCTATTTTCCCGCGCGGATCGAATTTCAATGAAGATAACTACGGCCCTGTAGTCGTGCCCCGCAAAGGGATGAGTGTTCCGCTCAGCTCCGACAATTTCGCCGCCTGGGAAGTGTTCATCCGCCGCGAGGGGCATGAAGCGCAAATACTGGGGGGGATCGTGCGGATTGACGGCCGGGAGGTTCATGAATACACAGTCGAGCGTGATTATGTATTCGCCATGGGAGACAACCGGGACAACAGTCTCGACAGCCGTTTCTGGGGTTTTGTTCCCCGCGAGGATGTAATCGGCAAGCCGATGATCGTCTATTGGTCCTGGGATCCGAGCATTCCGATCTATCATATCTTCGACAAGATCCGGTCCGTTCAACTGGGCCGTGTGGGCACGGTCCTTCATTGAAGCCGGTCCGTGGAAGGCAAGCTTTGACGGACGAGCCGATCGAGGTTCCGATCGAGGATTGGATTGACCTGCACACCTTCCTGCCCGCCGAAGTCGCGGGCGTCGTGGAGGAATACCTCTTTCAAGCGCAGCGGAAGGGGTTCCGGTGGGTGCGCATCATCCACGGCCGCGGCATCGGCGTGCAACGAGAGCTTGTGCGCCAGATCCTGAGCAGGCACTCGCAGGTGATTGCCTTCACAGACGCGCCGGACCGAGGCGCCACCGTGGTTCAAATCCGGCAATCCCCCTGACCTCCAGCTTCCAGTCACTGTGCGCCGGGTCCCGCGACATGTTGCCGGCTTTAAATTTATGGTTCTGTTCAGGAGCTGTTCTGCCGAAAGAGAATGGGGTAGAGGAAAGTCTGTCTGCAGGCGCGGAGTGGATTTCCTGGGAAGGAGTTTGCACCCTGGCCGTTCCAGCATGCGGGATCATCCCCGGACGGGTATATGGAGGACGTTATCGAAGCGGTCAAATGGAACGGATTGGATCTATCTGCAGCAGTCCGCATTCTGGAGCACGCCGGACAATGCGATCCCACGCAGCTCGATCTGGAGCCGCTGGCACAGCTGCAGGCTCTGATCGATGGGCTCTGCGACCTGTCCATGCACGACGGGCTCACCGGGCTCATGAACGCGACCTTTTTTCAAGCCTTGCTGATGAGCGAATTGGACCGCAGCGCCCGGACAGGACGGAATTGCGCACTGATGTTGCTCGACCTGGATCGGTTCAAGCTCATCAATGACAACCATGGCCACCTCACAGGAGACTTGGTCTTGAGGGCAGTCGCCATCCAGTTGAAAAGGTCACTCCGCAACATGGACACGGCAGCTCGCATCGGAGGCGAAGAGTTTGCCATCTTCCTTCCGGAGTGCAGCCCGGAGGGCGCGGTGCGTGCGGCCACGCGCATTCATGCCGGCATCAACCCTCTCATGGTTCCGACGGGAAGCCTGACGCTGCGCGTCACCGCCAGCGCGGGCCTCGTTTGGACCGACCCGGGCCGCGCGTCAGAGCCCAGGGAACTTCTGGCGCGAGCCGACGCGGAGCTTTATCGGGCCAAGAGATTGGGGAGGGAACGGCTGTTGCATCCCGATCTTCTCCCGACCCAGATGTTGGCGACCGAACGTGCTTCCCTTGTGCTGGCTCGACTCGAGGAGGATTCGTATGAGCAGTGACCAACGAGCGCGCCGCTATGCCGTCGTGAGCGGCAAAGGCGGTGTAGGCAAAACCGTGATTACCGCAAATCTCGCTGCGGCTTTCGCCCGTGCGGGCCAGCGCACCCTGGTGCTGGATGCCGATCTCGGGCTGGCCAACCTGGACGTGATCCTGGGAGTGCATGCGACCGGCACGCTGCAGGACGTCCTCACGGGAAGTTGCGGAGTAGCCGAAGCCCTGGTGCACACGCGTACGGGATTTGATCTGCTGGCGGCCGGATCCGGGTCGCTCGAAACAACCCTCTTGACTCCGGATCTGGCGAGCAACCTGCAAACGGTGCTCCAGGAATTGGAATCGCGATACGATGCCATTCTCTTCGATGCAGGAGCCGGAGTGGGTGAGGTCGTGCTCCATTTCGCCCGGATTGCGGACGAAATCGTGCTCGTGGTCACTCCTGAACCAACCTCATTGATGGATGCTTATGCGACCGTTAAGATTCTCGCACTCCGCTTCGGCTGCCGAGATTTTCGCCTGGTCGTCAATCAGGTGGATCCGAAGAACCTGGAACAGACCGGTGTGATCGTGGCCAACCATCTGCAGCATGTAGTGACCAGATTTCTCTCGGTCGAGGGGAGCGCTCCGGTCCGCCTCCACCATGTGGGCTCGCTCCCGTCCGATCCGGCGGTCGGCAGGGCGATCAGCCGGCAACGCCTGCTGCTGGAGACGGAGCCATCGTCTCCAGTCGCATCGATGATCGCACAGCTGGCCGACTCCCTCTGCGCCCCAACGTCTGCAGTCCTGTAAGAGTCCTCCACCTGGCCGGAGCTAGCCGGGCGGCATCGACCGGCGCGCCGCGAAAAACATCCTGATCAGGCTGCTGCATTCTTCCTCCAGCACGCCGGACATCACTTCGAAAGTGTGGTTCAGGTGCGAGGCCGTTGCGAGGTGGAGGTGGGAATCGAGCGAACCTGCTTTGGGATCGGCCGCACCATAAACAACCTGTTCGACCCTTGCCTGGATCATGGCCCCGGCGCACATGACGCACGGCTCCACGGTCACAATCAGGACGGAGCCCGGCAGACGGTAGTTCTTCATGTTGTGGGCAGCATGGCGAAGCGCCAGTATCTCGGCGTGTGCCGAGGGATCCTGCGCGTGAATCGAATGGTTGTGCCCGCGCCCGACAATCTTGTCATTGATGAGCACGATCGCTCCAACCGGGACTTCCCCCTCGCACTCGGCTTTGCGAGCTTCTGCCAGGGCTTCATGCATCCACTGTTCCGCAGCTGATCGATCCATGCTGTCCAAACCCGCTCGCCGTCCTGGCCCTCAAGCTACCACAGGCAATGGCGCTCGTCAAACGGCGCGCACATACAGATTGGGTGCGGCCGGCCCGGCTCTTGGAGATCTGCATGCCGCAGGCGGAGTATTTTCTGGTCTCACGGCCGGAGGCGGCGGTTTACCGCAAAGGAACTGACGGAAGGATGGTTTTCTGTAGTGCTCACTTCGCGAAATCAGTATTCTAGAAGCGCTGCGGAGGTGAAATCATGCAATGCGAACCGGATTGCGACGGCAGGATCGAAATCGGACCTCTGCCCGAAAGTGTTCTCGGACGCTTGGCGCAGTTTCGGGGAAATTGGCTTGAATTCATCCCCGAAGAGAGCGCTATCGTGGTTCGGCACGTGCAGCCGTCCGGGTGCCCCGCGATTTCGGCCGTTCCCTGCGAGCTGATTTCGCTGATGGACTGCATCCCGTCGGAACACAGGGATGCGATGCCCGGCGGCGAATTCCGCGTGAAGGATGCCGACGGCCAGACTCTACGCCTGGTGGTCGAGCAGGGCGACATTCGGATCCAATGGCCGAGCCCGGATTACTCGAGAGCAGTCGTTATTCCGACGGCAACCCTTATGGAAGGATTGAATCCGCGTGCCGCCCGGGTCCGCGGCTGGGCGCGTTTTCGCGGGGCTGCCGATAGCGCCGCACGCCTCCAGGCTTTTGTGGACTCTTTCGAGGGGCTCTATCCGGAAGGCAAAATGAAAATGTGTGCGGGAAATGAAGGCATGGAGGTCCAGTTCCAAGATGTGAATGTCGGCCCCTGTGAGCTGCTGGTCAAGCTGCAGGAATTGGCCGATCCCCTCGCATCTCTGGAAGCGGAACTCGACATAAGCTCCTTCGCCCCCGGTTCATCGGACGCACACTTCAGAATTCTTGTCCGCCACGGCCAAACACAGGCGTTGCGGCCTTCCCTGTGGAGATAGGACCCTCTATGGACTACTTTTTGACCGACCAGCAGAAAGAAATGCAGCGACTGGCCAGAGAAATCGCCGACAAGGAGATCCGACCGGTTGCCGCACAGTATGATCGCTCCGGCGACTTTCCGTGGCCGGTTGTCCAAGTGATGGCCGAAACCGACCTGTTCCGGGTGTTTATTGACGAAGCCTTTGATGGCATGGCCGGAAACTCGGGAATATTCAACATGGTGATTGTCACCGAAGAGCTGTCGCGGGCTTGTGGAGGTATCGCTCTGAGCTTCGCTGGCACTGCCTTGGGCGCACTCCCCATCATCCTCGCAGGGGATGATGCCCAGAAGAGACGGTTTCTTCCCGACATCGCCGCCGGGAAAAAACTGGCGGCGTTCGCACTCACCGAACCTCAGGCCGGGTCCGACGCTGCCGCCATCGCCACCACGGCCTTGCGGGATGGCAACTTCTACATCCTGAATGGCACCAAGCAATGGGTTACTAACGGCGGCGAGGCGGACATCTATTGCGTGTTTGTCTTGAGCAATCCCGAAAAGGGTCCCAGGGGGGCATCCTGCCTCGTAGTGGAAAAGGGGATGCCGGGCTTCGAATTCGGCAAGAAGGAAGACAAGATGGGAATCCGCGCCTCTGCGACACGGGAACTGAGCTTCCAGGATTGCCGGGTACCGATAGCGAACCGCCTGGGCCGGGAGGGCACGGGATTCATCACGGCGATGAAAACCTTCGACGTCTCGCGTCCCGGAGTGGCGGCTCAGGCGGTAGGCATTGCCCAGGGGGCGCTGGAACTGGCAGTGGAATATGCTTGCACCCGACGACAGTTCGGATCTCCCGTATCTGCCTTTCAGGGTTTGCGCTTCACCCTGGCGGACATGGCGATGCGAGTGGAGGCGGCGCGCGCGCTTACCTATGCTGTCGCCCGCTATATCGACTCCAATCCGGTTAAGAGGCCGACTATGTATTCCGCCATGTCCAAGTGTTTTGCCTCGGACATCGCCGTGCAGGTGACCACCGATGCGGTCCAGGTTTTCGGGGGATACGGCTATATGCGCGATTATCCCATCGAGAAATTCATGCGCGACGCCAAGATCACACAAATCTACGAGGGGACCAATCAGATTCAACGGGATGAGATCAGCAGGGCTCTCATCAGCGCATATCACTCAGGGCAACCGGCTGCGACCAATCCGCCCGCCGTCTGAACGGCGGGACCATGCACGTTGGGTCATCCTCAACCAGATGGAGTCTACGGCCCACGCACATGTCGGACGGCTCTTCCCTGCAACAACCTGCCTTTCCCGTGACGGCTACCGGCTATCCGAGCGCCTGCTCGATGGCGTTCAATTCGTCCCCGGCAAAACGCAGATTCCGTAGTGCCCCTGCCATTTCTTCGATTTGGGAGACCTTGCTGGCGCCGATGAGCGCTGAGGTCATCCCCGGATGACGCAGCACCCAGGCCACTGCCATCTGCGCCAGCGACTGCGACCGCGACGCGGCAATTTCCTGCAGCCCTCTGATCCTGGACAGCTTGTCCCCGGTAATGCTTTCGCGTCGCAGGAAACCGTGCGGCTTCGCCGCGCGCGAATCCTCGGGAATGCCGCTCACGTACCGATTTGTCAGAAGACCCTGAGCAAGCGGCGAAAAGGCAATGCACCCGATGCCCTCCTCCTGGAGCACCTGGAGAAGTCCCCTTTCGATCCAGCGGTTGAACATGCTGTAGGACGGCTGATGGATGAGACATGGCGTGCCCAGCTCACGCAGGATCGTCGCTGCCCGGCATGTCAGGTCCGGGTCATAGGAGGAGATCCCGGTGTAGAGCGCCTTGCCGCTCCGCACCATATGATCGAGAGCCGACATGGTTTCCTCCAGCGGCGTTTCGGGATCGGGGCGATGCGAATAAAATATGTCGACATAGTCCAGCCCCATCCTCTTGAGGCTCTGGTCCAGACTCGCCGCGAGGTACTTCCGTGAGCCCCAATCTCCGTAAGGACCGGGCCACATCGTGTACCCTGCCTTCGTGGCAATGATGAGCTCATCGCGATGCCGGCTCAAATCCGTATGCAGGATTTTCCCGAATGTCTCTTCCGCAGACCCGGGCGGAGGACCGTAATTGTTAGCGAGGTCGAAATGGGTTATGCCGAGGTCGAATGCCCGGCAGATCATGAAGCGGGCGGTCTCCAATGTGTCCACACCGCCGAAGTTGTGCCAGAGGCCCAGCGAGATGGCCGGCAGTTTCAGGCCGCTTCGGCCGCACCGCCTGTACAGCATCTGATCGTAACGGTCAGGCTCTGGACGGAAGACCACGGCTTTGCTCCTCCTGTCGTAGTGTCAAGTCAGCTGGTTACCGGCGCCGGCTATTGTACTCCGTCCTTTCATGCCAAATCCAGAATCGCGGGCGGGATGTCCGCTATCTCCGGTCTTTCCTAATGTTAAGAGGAGGCAATTTGCGTCGATTTCACGAAACGCGCCGGGCTTTCCGGAATGGTCGTTTTGAGTGCTCGCTATAGTTAACACCCTGATCTTGACCTGTTATGTCCATCCGGTTGGCATCAGCTCAAGGCTCGGCGCCTCATTCGCCGAAAGGAGTGGACGTACCTGTCAGACGACGGCAGTCACCCAGAAAACGGGGAGTTGTGCTGGTATCCTGACTCGCGGAGATCTTCGCCAAATACCACCTGCGCATGTATCTGAGCGTGCTGTTCGTGCTCCTGGTGTATCGATTCCTCCAGGTTTGATGGTGAAGCCCGAGCTTCAGTGTGTTCTGAACTTAGCGTGATCCGGATTCCCCGCCGCCGTGCTCCGGCTGCTCGTTGCCTGGCGTGTCGCGGAGATTATGTCAGGAGATGCGGGATTCTGTACTTGCAGTTTCGTTTCCTGCGGCTTTTCCAGGATCTCACGGCCGGTTACCCTCTGGCCAATCAGAAATCCGATGGGGGCCATAGCCACCATGATCAGGAGGATCTTGTACAAACCTGCTTTGCGCGTCGAGCCCATTGTGCACCAGCCTTTGCGGAAGCAGCTGGGAACCTGGAGTTGCAAGCCTCCCGTTGCCAGGTGCCGGAAAGATGATGCTGCAACGACCCTAGATTGGCACCGCTTCGCAAATTCTGCAACTGGGTGTCTCCCTGGTTCTGGAAGGAAAATCCCCGGGGGTCCTTGTTCTGTTCCTTCAAGACCCGCTGCGTTTTTTACGCTCCCGGCGCGTGGTAGCAGCGGCTTGTTCGCGTCGATGCTTACCGGATTATGTTATATGATGTGATTGGAAAGGAGCTCACACTATGAACCACGCATTGGCAGCAGTTCTGCTTTTGTTCCTGGCAGCAGGCTCTTTGTGCGCCTTGGAGCAACAGCCATCTTCGACGCCGCCCTCTGCGCTGAAAGTCGGTGATCCGGCACCTGACTTTACTTTGCCGGATCAGGACGGGAATCCGGTGCGGCTTTCGAGCTTCGCAGGGAAAAAGAAAGTTGTCCTGGCGTTTTATATCAAAGCCTTCACTTCAGGTTGAACACGCGAGGTCCAGGGCTACCGGGACAACATGGCCAAGTTCCGGGAGTCCAACGCCCAGGTTCTGGGTATCAGTGTTGATTCCGTCGCCGATCAGAAGGAATTTGCCAAACAAAACGGGGCGGAATTCCCTTTGTTGAGTGACGCCAAGAGAGAAGTGGCCGCTCTGTACGGAGTGCTGAACAAGGAACGCGGTATGGCGAACCGGGCGACTTTTGTCATTGACGAGAAGGGAAAAATCGTCGCCATAGAACTCGGCAGCAGTGCCATCGACGTGGCGGGAGCACTCTCTGCCTGCAGGAAGTGAGGCCAGGCGTTGTGCGAGTCCCGGGAAGCCCCGAGGACGATTGGGACAGCTGCGTACGGGCTATCGTTGATAGCCTCGAATGAATTGCGCTCCTGAAATCCAGCGCGTCGTGGTCGTTATCCTGAATGCGCGGGCTAAAGCCCGCCCCCACTTGCGACATCCATCCGACGAGCGCAGCGGGTTGCACAGCTGGTTTCGCGACAGAAACTAATCAGGTCGGGAGCTCGACCGGTTCCTGCGCAGGTGAGCCAGCGGCGACGGTCTGCACATACTCGGTGCCTATGTTCCGCCACCATCCATGAAACACGCGTGACGATTGGAGACATTGCACGGTCATGGCATTCCAGCCCGACTTCCCTTCCTCCCCGAGATGCACATGAACGCTGCGGGTATCGCGCCGCAATCCCTCGCGCAGGCATTTGAGCGCACTTTCTTTGGCGCTCCATATCAGGGTGGCCAGCTGCGACCGCGCCTCGGCCGGCGCCTGGGCCACCAGCGATCTTTCCTCGTCGACGAAGTAATCATCGAGGAATTTCAGGTCGCGGCGCAGCATCGCCTCAATATCACAGCCCACCTCAACTCCGGGCGGCGCAATGACACAAAATCCCTGCCCGTCGCTGTGGCTCAGCGCAAGGGATACGGGCGCGGGCCCGGTCCCCTGGAAGGCTTCGGGAGCGCCGTCCGGCGCGCTCCGGATCTCGAGGCATGCGAGGTCAAGAGCACTCTGCCCATGCAAGATCAGGAAGGAGCGCAGCGCCCGCTTTGCAGTCCAGCGGCCCAGGAGCCACTCGTTGCGCCGTTTGGGAAATCGGAATCCGGCGGCACGGAGACGCTCATCCGGGGCCAGCCACCGGTCATCGTCGGGCAAGTCGCTGAGACTCTGGATCAGAAAGTACAAGGTGAGGCAAGCCATCGGATTGCAATACCGCCGATTCGAGCCGATGGAGGCAGGGACAGGGCTGCGGGTAATTGCCCGCATCCATCGGCGGTTTCCGGACTTCAGCACATAGCGGCACGGAGGGGCTTCAGAAGGGCCTCATCCACCGGTTCCGGCAGCGCCATCGTGCGGTAGCCGAACAGTGACAGCCATACATTTCCTTTTTCATCCACAACGCGGGCATCGAAGCCGCCATCGCCGTTCGGCGTCACCACCGAATGCAGCCTGGCTTGGGCAGGCTCCGAGGATTTGAGTATGCTGAGACGGTCGACCCGGTACGGCAGTCCCATGCGCGCCTGAGTCGCCAGCTCCCACATGCCGGCCGTCTGGAAACAGAGCTCGATCAGGCGCGGCGAGACGAGCGTGGGTATGTTGTCGGGCCGGTGGTTGGCGGGAAGATTGGCTGCAAAAAGACCGATGACCTCATCCCCTTTCCGCCACGAGCTCTTAATCACGCGGTACGCGGGACCATGGAAATAGAGTCGATAAATGTCCGCTGCTTCCACTTCGCTCCCATTGGCCGAATCGACCAGAGCCTTGTATTTCTCCGGCAGGGACGGGGAGGTCACCAGCCTCACTCGCGCCGTGAAGTGGATTGTCACCTCCGGCTCTGTTTGACCGTGAAGCATGCGGGCCCCGATGAGTTTACAGTCCGCGATCACATCGGCGCCTTCCGTGCAGAAGTCGGCGCGCAACGTTACCGTCCGGGGTTGGGACCGGTAAAACTTGAACGGTGAGAAGAAATTTACATTTTCGATCGCACCGATGTGCCGTTCGGGGAAGAGAAGCCTGGCAGCCTCCGCCAGTGCCTCGATGCCCATCACCCCGGGAAGCACGGGAGTGCCGTTGATTTGATGGTCGTACAGGAAAGGCTGTTCGCTGGGATCGAGCGTGGTTTCGACGGTCAAGCCGCTGTACAAGCCCATGCCGACCACTTTGCCAGTCATGACACCCAAACCCCCATCGAAGCGGCCCGCCTTCTCAGTATCGAGTCCGCCGCTCTCATCGAACTCCTTTAGCATGATTCCCAGGCGCTGGGCGACGACCACCTCCCCGCAGCCGCCGGCAACCACCTCGCGGCGCACATAAGGGATGCCGGCTTCCGGCGCAAGCATGTCAATGCCGGCTTGTTTCATCACCGCAGGAATCGATCCGCGCGCTGCCATGCCGATTCCGCTCCAGGCGGTCCAGTCGATAGCAATGCCGCGGGTCTGAGGACGGGCGGTGCGGAAACTGGAGATGCTCTTGCAGAGCAGATCGTTGGCCGAGCAGTAGTCCGTCTGCCCACCGTTGCCGAAGCGCCCGGCTATCGAACTGAAGACGACAGCAGTCCCAAGAGGCATGCTGCCGAGGTTGGCAAGCAGATTGAACCACCCATCGCTCTTAACATCGAAGACCAGGTCGAATTCTACCGGTTTCTTGTCCGGGAGCAGGTGGCTCACTTCCAGTCCGGCGGCATGCAGCAGCACGTCGATGCGGCCGCTTGTATCGGCAATCTCCTTCATGATTGCGGCGACACCCGCAGCATCGAGCAGATTGACACTATGGTAGTGGGCAATGCCGCCTGCCCTGTTCACCGCTTCCATAGCGGTGAGAGCGGCGTGCGAGCGCTCCAGAACGGCCATCTCCTTTTCGACCAGCGCAGGTGTGGCGCGCTCACCGCGCGCCTTCAACCGTTCGAAAATGTCCCGTTTCAGGCCCTCCTTGTCGCCGGCGAAGCGCTGCAGGTCGGAGTTCGACGCATCCGGTCTGGGTGCGAGATCGAGAAGGTGGAAAGTCCCGCCCGACGCCAAAGCCAGATCAGCCGTGATCGCCGAAACGATACTGCCGGCAGCACCGGTGATCAGAAACACCGTATCTTTGCCGAGAGCCGGGCCAGAAGCCACCCTGTCCAGGGCCTTCTCTTCCAGGCCGATGGTCCATCGCTGTCCGTGGCGGTATCCGATCTCCACGGCGCCTGCATCCCGCAGAGTCTCCTCCAGCAGCAGCTCGGACAACGCAGCCGTTTTTCGGCTCGGTTCGAAGTCGACGGCCTTGACAAGCGCATCCAACTTTTCTCGCTTGAAGGCTTTCGTAAATCCGGTGACCGCCCCGCCCAGCGGAGCCACGGCGCCCGCCTCATCATAGCCGTGCAGCCCGCCCAGCCGCGTTGCGGCGATCAGGAAGGTGCCGGCCGCGCCCAAATGGTCGTAGAGCGCGCGCATGGCGGCGTACAGCAGCTTCACCCGCACCCTTGTTGCTTCCCGCCAGGAGGCGAGATCCATTGAGGTGATGGCCTCTTCCTGATCGAGTGCCGGCAGCCAGTAGACGCCTTGGATCGGACCCTCTGCCTTCCACGCTTCGATGCGTTGAGTCAGAGTCTCCGCATCGAGCGCGTCCTTGACAAGGAACACCTTGGCGCCGAGCTTTTCCAGTTTGCCGGCGAGCGCCTTGCCGACGCCTCCCTGATCTGCCATCACGATCACCCGGCTGCCGGATCCCAGCCTGACGCCGCTGTCTTTGCAGAGATCGAGTGAAGGCCGCAGCCGCGGGACCGGGACCCGCCGCGGAAGCGCCTCGGCTGCTGCCATGCTGGCAACGACGGCCATGCTTCCGGCATCAGCATGGGCAGGCGGAGCGGCAGCCGGCTCGGATGGGCTTGCTCCGGCAGCTGCGCCCGGCTTCAGGTCCGGCCGCCGGTCGTAGACAAACTGGATCGTATGTTGCAGCGTCGGGAAATCGCGCAGCTTCAGGGCATCATCGCGCGGGATGTCGTAGGCCTCGCGGATCGCCGCAAACATCTCAGCCTGCTTGACCGTATCAATCCCGAGGTCCGCCTCCAGATCGAGGTCGAGATCCAGCATGTCGGGCGGATATCCGGTTTTTTCAGCAATGATTCGCAATACCGCAACCTTCACCGGCTCCTCCCCGGAACCGGATGCCACCGGGGCAGGCGCGGCCGTGACTACCGCCAAGGCTGCCGGGGAAGGTGATGGAACCACGGAGGGCTTCAAGTCTGGCCTGCTGTCGTACACGAACTGGATAGTGTGCTTCAGCGTGGGAAAATCACGGAGCTTGAGCGCATCATCGCGCGGGATGTCATAGGTGGCGCGAATGGCGGCGAACATCTCAGCCTGTTTCACCGTATCAATGCCGAGGTCAGCTTCCAGGTCCAGGTCGAGGTCGAGCATATCGGGTGGATAGCCCGTCTTTTCAGCAATAATCTGCAATACCTTCGCCGCCACTGCATCGCTTGCGGAGTCAGAATCGGGGACCAGAGCCACAGCCGGCGCGGCGGCAGGAGGAGGAGCCGCCGCCCGGGCCGGCGGTGCCACGGCTTCGGGCGCCTTTAGGTCCGGCCGCCGGTCGTATACGAATTGGATCGTGTGCTGCAGTGTGGGAAAGTCACGCAGCTTGAGGGTATCGTCGCGCGGAATGTCGTAGGCTGCACGGATGGCGGCGAACATTTCCGCCTGTTTGACCGTGTCGATGCCGAGATCGGCCTCGAGATCCAGGTCCGGATCCAGCATGTCCGGAGGATAGCCTGTCTTCTCGGCGATGATAGCCATCACCTTGGCCTTCACCAGATCAGAGACGGGGCCGGTAGACTTATCCTGCAGGATTGCCGCACCGGGTGCGGCGGCGGCCGGAGCCGAGGGAGTTGTCGGGCGGGCCGGAGCCTTCAGGTCCGGACGCCGGTCGTAAACAAACTTGATCGCGTGAGCCAGTGTCGGAAAGTCGCGCAGTTTCAGGGCATCATCGCGCGGGATGTCGTAGGCTTCGCGAATGGCCGCGAACATCTCGGCCTGCTTTACCGTGTCGATGCCCAGGTCGGCTTCCAGATCAAGATCCAGATCGAGCATGTCCGGAGGATAGCCGGTCTTCTCGGCAATAATTCGCATCACCTCCACCTGAACGGGATCGGTGCCCGGGGCAGTCGCACCTGCGATGGACACGGACGGAGCCGGCGCAGGGGAAACGATGGCCGGGGAGGGGACGGCCGCAGATGGAACCGGCGGCTCCACGGCCGCGGCATGCGGAACTGCCGCGGGCGCGGGCAACTGAGGCACCGCTATTGCCCGGTCTTGCACGGGAAGCGGGGTGGTTCCATTTAGGGCCGCCGGGCCTTGATCCTTGAATCGCAAGGTACGCTGCACCACCTCAAGCTCCGGCGCCTCGTAACCGCTGATGCGCTTCATCCAGTTCCGCCACGCGTTTTCATCGGCAATGCGATAACTGAAACCGAGGGCGTCCGGGCTGCGTCGTCTGCCGTCGGCCGTCGGAATCCAGCGCGACAGCGTCATGCAGATCTGGGAGCCGAAACCCGCGCCGAGACGCAGCGCATACTGCACGGGGTAATGCCCGCCCTTGGAGAGGTTCAGCATGCCGAGCTCGGGATCTACTTCCTTGAAATTCGGCACGGGCGGCACGATACCGGTCTCCAGGATCTTCACACCAACGACATCTTCCACGCCGACAGCCATGGGATGCCCGGTAGCGCCCTTGGTATTGGCGACGACGATCTTGTCCGCCGCGTCTTTGAATACGTAACGCAGGGCAAAAACCTCAGCTGAAGCGCTGCCGCCTCGGGCCGGGGTGTAGGTTTCATGGGACACGAACACCGTCTGCGGAGCAATTTCAAAACGGTTGATCCCCCATTGTGCTTCCACATCCGAGACCAGTTTCTCCATGACCTGGCAGATATGGCCGACATCGAGCCGGGTGCCGTGATAGGCGCTGTTGGCTGCCACGGAGCCAAGCAACTCACAGATGGGCTGCAAGCCGCGCTCGTGTGCCGATTCCAGGCTCTCGATTACCATGGCCGAGGCCCCCATGCCGATGATCAATCCATGCCGCCGGCGATCGAAGGGCGTGGCAGCTTCCTCGACGATCTCGTCGGTGGCAGCCGAGCCTGATGCCAGAAAACCGGAGCCGAACCAGCCCATCAGGTTATCGGAGACGACGTCGTCGGCAGAAATGACGATGACCCGGCGGCATCGACCGGTCTGAATCCAGTCGGACGCGAGCGCCACCGCCTGAGTGCCGCTGGCGCAAGCGGCGTTTGTGGAGGTGTTGGGTCCGCGCGCGCCGATATACTCGGCAAACTGGGAGTGGCCCATTGAGAGGACACGGAACAGGAACCGGCGATCGAAAAGGTACGGTTTCCCGTCGATTTCGGCCTTGAGTTCGGCGATGCGCCGGTCCAGCTCCGCAACGATACCGTTGCCGGCGCCGGCCAGCTCGGAGGCGCGTGCCCGCAGGCTGATGAGTTCCTCCATGCGTTCACGGCGGATGCGGTCCCGATAGAAACCCGAGATGATCTCTTCAAACGAATCATAGCCCGGGAATGCGCTGGTGAACAGGACGCCCGTGTCATCGCGCATCTCATCGGGAAGCCCCCAACGGTCCGGGAGTTTGGTCCCCTTGGTAGTGGTCTTGTAACGTTGCACCAATGGGATGCCGGCATCGCGCAGCGCATCGATGCCGGCGGCGATGGCCAGCCGGGTGACGTGATCCAGGGCTGCGAGACGGTCTTCGGGAAAGCCGAAATCGCGGACCAGGTTGACATCGTGCGCGCGCGCTGCAAGCTTGATGACATCATCGAGACTGTGGATGGTCTCGAACCTTCCCTCGCCCGATTCACTCTTGACCAGCCGGGTGATGTTTTTCTCGAGCATGGCCTGGCGCAGTTTCATGGGAACGAGATCGATGAACTGGCCGCCACGCAGGATGCGCTCGATATTGGAATCGTCAAAGACGCGCTCCACCCCCGGCAATCCGAGCGACGCACCGGTGACGCAGATCCGCGCGAGTCTTTGGGCGGGCTGGCCACCCGAATAGATCTGAAAACCCCGATCGAGGAAGTCGGCGAAAAGGTGCCCGAGATCGAGATAACGATCCGCGGAGAGCTGGGTCGCATGCTGGGCCGGTGTGGGAACATGGGATGGGGGCGGAGCGAGCGGGGGTTGAGGAAGCGGTGCGGCGGCGGCCGGAGCGGCAGCCGTGACTGCACCCTCCGATCTACTGACAGTCCGCATTTCGATCGCGGACTGCGTCACCGCCGCAATGCGCGGCTCTCCTACCCCGAGGCCGGCCGCATACAGACCGCACAGGGCCAGGTTGACCGATGCGATTTCGCCGATCCTCGGGTGGTTGGTAAACAGAGGAATCACGCCGGGGCGATCCCCCAACACGTCCTCCGTGAAACCGTAAAGCACCCGCTTGGGCCCCACTTCCACAAATATGCGGGCGCCCGCATCATACAAGGCATTCAACCCCTTGATGAACTGAACCGGAGACGAGACTTGCTTCCCCAGCAGGTCGATCATCTCGGGAACCACGCCCGGCCCCATCGGATAGAATGCGCCGGTGACGTTGGAGATAATGGGGACGGCGGGTGGTTGCAGGTTCATCCCCGCCAGCGCCTGGGCAAGCGATTCACTTGCGGGAGCCACGATCCTGGTATGGAATGCATGGCTGACCTGCAGCGGCTGCGCCCGGTAGCCGGCGGTGCGCAGCGCGGCAATGGCTTTCTCCACCGCCGTCGTAGAACCGCCGATAACCGCCTCCCGGGTGCTGTTGATGTTCGCAATGACCACGTAGCCGTTAATGGTGGCAAGGATTTTTTCAATTTCGTCGATGGGGCCGAACACGGCCGCCATGACACCGTTGTCGTCGAGGGCGCACTTGGTCATTTCGGTGCCGCGGGCGCTGACGGCCCGCAGAGCCTCTTCAAAGGACATGGCGCCGGATGCGACCAGGGCGCCGTATTCTCCCAGGCTGTGGCCCATCACCATATCCGGGGTGATGCCGTAGGCTCCGAGCAAGCGGGCCAGGGCGGTCTCGGTCGCCAATACAGCGGGTTGGGTGATGGCGGTCTGCTTCAGATCCTGCTCGGCACGCGCCACCGCCTCTTCATCCCCTTCGTCAAGGAAGATGCAATCGCTGAGCATCTTGCCGATCAACGGCAACATGACGCGATCCGCGGTGGCAAAGGTCTCCGCAACAATCGGCTCACTCGTCCGCAGCATCTTGAGCATGTTGACATATTGAGACCCTTGCCCGGCAAACAGGAACGCCACTTTGGGAGCCGGACCGTTTCCCAGAAAGATTCCCTTGGCGCGCAGCGCCTTCCAGCGACCCGGTTGGTTTTCCTCAAAAGCCTTCATCGCCTTGCCGCACTTGTCGGCCAGATCCGCAACATCGGCATAATCGACCGCCAGGCGCACCTGCGCCCGAAGATCAGACTCTGCGGGCGCCGCCAGAGCGGGAGCCTTACCCGCAGCCGCCTCTCGTTGTGCCGCTTTCAGCCGCTGGATCACGCCTGCTTCGGAGTCGGCACCCAGCAGCAGCGCTCCGCGCAGCGGTGTTTTCACCTCGGGCTGGCCCGCGCGCCACTCCACCGCGGGGACGGAAACCTTCAGCTTGCCCTCGGCCGCAATCCGGCCCGGGATGTACTCCTCGAGGACCGTGTGGAAATTCGTCCCGCCGAAGCCGAAGGCGCTTACGCCCGCATGACGCACTTTATCTTTGCCTATATCCCACGGCTTGA
>CAYGWQ010000082.1:0-18806 GCA_964353465.1 uncultured Acidobacteriota bacterium
TTGTGGTTCGCTGCTATTGCCAGTGTCTGAATCGCAGGCAGGGGTAGGGATTCTGTTGCCTTTTGATTAACTCTCGCAGTATAATAAACATTTTGTCACAGGAGGTCGCGGCCGTGTATGCAGTCATAAGAAGCGGTGGAAAGCAATATCGGGTTGCCGAGGGGGATGTCGTCTGCGTGGAAAGACTCGACGCCGAATCGGGATCTGCTGTGGAGTTTGAGGATGTATTGCTGGTGAATACCGGCGAGCAGACCCATATCGGCCGGCCCCTGGTGAGCGGAGCTACCGTCACCGGCACGGTCGAAGCCGAAGGATTGGGGGAAAAGGTTCTGGTTTTCAAGTACAAGGCAAAAAAACAGTATCGCCGCACCCGGGGGCACCGGCAGGCCTTTTCCAAGGTGCACATCGATAAGATCAGTGTGGCGGCGGAAACGGCATAGTTGCAGAGGGCATCATGGCACATAAGAAGGGCGTCGGCAGTTCCAGGAACGGTCGTGACAGTCAATCCCAGAGGCTGGGAGTGAAGCGTTTTGCAGGCCAATTGGTCAGCGGCGGATCGATCATCGTCCGGCAGCGGGGGAGCAGATTGAAGCCGGGAATCAATGTGGGAATCGGCAGAGATGACACCCTGTACGCGAAGGTCACCGGCATTGTAAAGTTTCAGGACCGGGGACGATTAGGGCGTTTTGTTCATATCGAGGCGGAGCCATAGCCACCCGTATCGCTCACAATTACCGAGGCACACAGTCAGGACCCCGAATGGGGTCCTTTTTGTTTTGCTGCTGCCAGCATCACGACGATGCCGGCGGCACCCCATGTCATGTTTATTGATCAGGCTACAATCACAGTGTGTGCGGGCAATGGTGGCAACGGCTGCCTTGCCTTCCGGCGTGAAAAGTTTGTCCCTCGTGGCGGGCCGAGCGGCGGCGATGGGGGCAGGGGAGGAGACATTTACCTGGAGTGCTCGGAGCGGGTCAACACGCTTCTGCACCTCCGGTACCGGAGGATTTTCAAAACCGCGAGAGGCAGGCACGGGGAGGGTTCTTGTCGTCATGGCAGAGACGGAGAGGATGTTACCATCCTGGTTCCGCCCGGAACCCAGGTGTTCCAAGAACCCGAACATGTGCAGCTCAAGGATTTTGCTGTACCGGGTGAACGGCTGCGGGTTGCGGTGGGTGGAAAAGGGGGGCGGGGTAATGCGCATTTTGCCACCGCTACCAATCAGGCCCCGCGTCGCGCGGAGCTGGGGCGTCCCGGCGAGGTGCTGGAAATCACTCTGAACCTGAAGCTCATCGCGGACGTCGGACTGATCGGATTTCCCAACGTCGGCAAATCGACTTTGATTTCGCGCATCAGCTCCGCGAAGCCCAAGATCGCAGATTATCCCTTTACGACACTGGTGCCACACCTGGGTGTGGTTGCCCTGGATGACTACCGGACCTTCGTGGTTGCCGACATCCCGGGGTTGATCGAGGGTGCCCATGAAGGGCACGGTCTGGGGGACCGGTTTCTGAAGCATGTGGAGAGGACCAAGGTTCTCGTGCACCTCCTGGATGTCAGTCAGCCCGATCGGGACCCGATCGCAGATTATAAGACCATCCTTCATGAGCTGACACTTTTCAATGAAGTTCTGGCGGCTCGAATGCAGGTGGTTGTGGCGTCCAAAGTCGATGCCCTTGCCGATCCCCGCAAAATCACGCGGTTACGATCGATGTGCTCGCGGCGCAAAATACCCTTCGTTAGCATTTCCTCGGTCACCGGGCAGGGCATTCCCGAGCTGATCCGGCTGCTGGGTCAGCTATTATCTGCATCTCCATCGCCTGAGTTTAGGGTATAAGATGGCAGTGGGGGCGGAAGCTTTCGCACGTGATGGGAGAGGGAATACAGGCAGATGACAAATCGGCTGGGCGTTCTGGGCGGCAGCTTCAATCCTATACACCTGGGGCACCTCCACATTGCGCAGCGCAGCCGCGAGATCTTCGGGCTTTCCCAGATCCTCTTTGTGGTGGCCTCGATTCCGCCCCACAAGCCACCTCAGGATTTGATTTCCTATACGCACCGGTACGCGATGGTCAGCCTGGCGACATCAGGACTCGCGGGCTGTCTTCCCTCCCTCGTGGAGTTGGCGCCGCCTCCCAGTCCTTATACCGTCGAAACGCTGGCGAAGCTGGCGCGACAGCTCGGCGTGACCGGGAAGGAGTTGTATTTTCTTGCCGGAGGAGATTCACTGTTGGATGTGACCGGATGGCACGACAGCGCAACGCTTCTCCTGTCGTATAATTTTGTTTTTATAATGCGTCCCGGCGTGCCCACAGCCGCGATCGGTGCCGCCCTGCCTCGGGCAGCTGTTTCGCGCCTGGTTGACACCAGGGGGCTCGAATCCGGCGGAGCGCAGGAGCTGATCTCGAACGGATTGGCGGCTTCCGAAAGCCGCATTTTTCTGGTGGATGCAGGGGCGCCGGATATCGCAGCCTCGCAGATTCGGAGGCTGGCCTCTCTGGGGCAGCGCATCGACCACCTGGTGCCTGCTCCCGTGCATGAATACATTCTGAAACAGCATCTATATGGTGAACGATGAATGAAGTTTTGAAGATCGCCGTCAAGGCTGTGGATGACAAGAAGGCCATCGACATAGTTGTCATGGACATCTCAGCCGTCGCAAGCTTTGCCGACTACTTTCTGCTCTGTTCCGGCGACTCATCGCGTCAAATGCATGCAATCGCCGATGAAGTGGAGGCGAAGCTCGCGGCCAAAGGGTACCGCTCTGCGCATGTCGAGGGTTACAATAACGCAGAGTGGATCCTGCTGGACTATGTCGACCTGGTCATCCACATCTTCTCAAGAAAAGCCCGTGCTTATTACGACCTCGAGCGCTTGTGGCGGGATGCCAAGACCCTCGACGTTGCCCAGCTGATCGAGGTGGAGAAGCAGGAGAGCGCACCGGCGCGACGAACCCGAAAGCGCAAGTCCTAGGCCGCCCCCGGTTGCATTGGCAGAGTGCTTCCGGTACAATTTCCCCCCCTCCACCGGCACGGCTCGACATTTCTGGCCCCCGGTCGCCATGCCGGGGAGTTCGGTTGCTGAGGCCGGTGTATGCGCATAAGGATTTGCTGGGTAGGAAAGACGCAAAATGCGCCGATAAAGTCCCTGCTGTTGGGATATATTGAGAGGTTGAAGCACCTGGCTCCGATCGAGACGGTGGAAGTGCCCGACCTCTCCAGGCGGCGGGGCTTGAAGGGTGACCTGCTCCTGGCTGCTGAAGGGGCGGAACTCGCGCGGGTCATCGGCAATGATTGTCGTACGGTGGTGCTCGATGAACGGGGCAAGCAGTTCAGTTCCCCGGAGTTTGCCCGCTGGTTTGAGGCGGAGCAGGTCCATGGGACCCGTCAGATTGTTTTTATTATTGGCGGACCGGAAGGCATCGCTCGCGCCCTTTCAGAGCAAGCTCACCTCCGGCTGTCTTTGGGGAGAATGACCTGGCCGCACGAAATGGCCCGGGTGCTGTTGGCGGAACAGATATATCGCGCATTGAGCATATTGCGGAACATTCCGTATCATAAATAGGCGAGTGGGAGATCGTTACGGATGGATGCCAAGAAGCTGGAACATTTCAGGGAGATGCTGGTCCAGAAAAAACTCTCGCTTACCGACATGGTGGTGCGCACCGAAGGCTATGGCCGCGAAAAGGAGCCTGCGATCCAGGATGTTGCTGACATGGCTGTGGAGTCCTATACCAAGGAATTCATGTTTGGCAAAAGTTCCGGCGACCGGGCAATTCTGCAAATGATCAACGAAGCTCTGGAACGCATCGAAGACAAATCGTACGGTACCTGCGTGCATTGTGGAGAGCCGATCCAGCCGAAACGGATGGAGGCAGTTCCTTGGGCCCAGTTCTGCCTCCGTTGCCAAGGATTGCAGGAAAAAGGTTTGCTGAAGGATTGAACCCGGACTCGGTGCGCTAGGGGGATGTCCCGGCTTCCCGGTCGATGTCTTCAGCATAACTGCAGGAATTCTGGAAGCGCGGAATCCCCACTCTAATGATCAATCCAAGATTCCTTCTGCCGCCCGGACATGGCCTCCCCACTTCCCCGATATGTCGCATCGCGGACGGCATTCTCAACCTCTTCTATCCCGAAGTGTGTGTCATTTGTTCCACGCCAGTCTCCAGGGTACAGAACCGCGGCATCTGCCCGGCGTGTTGGGAAAAGGTCCTGCAGCTGTGCATTTCAGGCCCCTTGTGTCCTTCCTGCGGAGTGCCCTTTCAAAGCCCCGAAGCCGGGTCCACGCATCTGTGCGGCCCCTGCATCCTGCACCCGCCCCCATATTCCGGAGCACGGGCTTTCGGCCGCTACAGCTCCGAGCTGAGTCTCATCATTCAAGCCTTTAAGTTTGGCGGCCGCCAAAACCTTGCAGGCCTGCTCGCGCCATTGCTGGCAGCGACCCTCCTGGAGTCATGGTCACCCCGGGAAATCGACCTCATCGTACCGGTTCCGCTGCACCCGAAACGCAAGAGGGAGCGCGGCTACAATCAGGCTTTGCTGCTAGCCCGCGATCTGGCTCGTCTTGTCGGGCTGCCGTTTCGCAGTGACGCGCTGCATCGAGTGCGCAGCACATTGCCACAGGTGGGATTGAACGATGCGGAACGAGCCCGCAACCTGAAGCGCGCCTTTCAGTGCAAAAAACCGGCAGCCATAAAGGGCCTGCGGGTGCTGCTGATCGACGACGTCATGACCACCGGTTCCACGGTTGCGAGCGCGGCTGAGACCTTGCTGGAGGGAGGGGCCCTCAGGGTTTCAGTGCTCACTTTGGCGCGGGCTGTGGCCGGCCCGGAGTAGACGGTCCCAATCGCAACCCGGGGAACCACGAAATACGCGAAATACACAAAAGGGAACGCCCTGTCGGGCTTTACAATCAGAGAGCGGCAATATTCCAATAGCCCTCATGTCCCGCTTCTTACATTTCGTGTATTTCGTGGTTTATAGCGGGGGCTCAGGCGGCTGCAGAAATTCTGTCAATCAAGCTCGCTTTTTGTGTTGATCAAGCATTCGTGGACCAGAGAGCTCGCTCTGGTCGCTATTTGTTCGCAGCGGGGGGCGGGGCTTCTTGCGCATGCCCTCGATGCCGGCTGTCCATTCTGTCGAGGGTTTCTTCAAAAATTTTTCGCTGATCCGGGCTCAGGATTGCACGAATGGCATCATTGGCTTCCATACGGATCGTCTCGTACTGAGGCCGGAACTGCCGGGACAAAGTGCGGTACCTCTCAGTGCTTTGCTGGATTATGGCACGGAGCTGCTCTTTTTGCTTGGCGTCCAGGTTCAGATCTTGCGCCATCTCCTCCGCGATGTCGTGCGCGCCGGGGATTCGCGGTCTCGGCTGCGGGCTCGAACTTAGATGATTCCGGTAAATGTAATGGGACATGCTTCCCGCAACTCCCCCGAGCAGGAAGATGGATACCAGCAGAAAAGCCGCGGTCGTTTTCGATTTCATGTTGCGCAAACCTAGGAGCTCCTATTTCTGCGTCGCGCCAGGGCTGGGGATCGAGGGTTTTTCTGCCAGGGCGTGGAGCACGCTTTCCTCGGTGATTTCATCGGCGATTACCATCCGGCTCGGGCGATCCCCCGATAAGAAAATACTGTCATACGCCTGGTAAAAATCCGCTCTGGGCCCGCAAAACTCAAAATAGGCAAACAGCGAAATGATTACCAAGGTTACGGTTGCCAGCGCAGGCACAATCTGGCGCGACAGGCCCAGGATGATCTGCCAGATGGTGATGCTCTGCGACTCTCTCTCCAGACGTGCTCGCAGGCGTGCATAAAAGAATGGAGACGGCTCGAGCGCCGGGATCGATTGTCCGATGCGCCGGGGGAGCAACAGTATCTTCCATTCCCTGGTGCAGGACGGGCAGAAGTCGAGATGCGACTGCAATCGATCCCGCTCCGCAGAAGACAGCTCCTCATCCAGCAGCCGGAAAAGCCAGCTCCTCGCAATAACGCAATCCATCCGATCGGTCTCCACTCGCTTCATCATTTGCTACTACGCCATATCGGGCAAGATATTTCATTTCTTAATATTAGAATCGTAACCCAATTCCCCTGCGATCTTCATGCCTGGAGGCTCGACCCTGCTCCCAGAGAACTCTATGGTACGTAACAGCGGCTCAGGGACATCCAGAAAATTTTGCAAATATTTAACAAACAAAGGGTTTTGGGTGCACTCGTTTCATTTTCCAGCAGCAGAGGGGCAAAGGGATCAAGGGGTGTCTGCTTGAGAGGGATAAGGGCTGGGGACCTGCAATCCAAGGCCGCACCCAGAAATCGGATCTGCCCCTCGGACCCTAAGCCCCCCGATCCCTTTGCCCCTTGCCCCTCAGGCCTGCGAGCGAGGAGAGCTAAGTTACTATCATGAATCTCTTATGGAAGATCCTACAGGATGAGCATGCAGTCGCCGTAACTGAAAAACCGGTACTGTTCGGCGACCGCCTGCCGGTAGCATTCTATCATTAAGTCACGGCCGGCGAAGGCAGACACCAGCATGAAAAGGGTGGAGCGGGGAAGGTGAAAGTTTGTAAGCAGGCCGTCAACCACGCGGAACTCGAACCCGGGATGGATGAACAAATCGCAGAATCCGCAGGCGCCGCTCTGGAGGAAATCCTCTCCGCGGGCCAGGTATTCCAACACGCGGGTCGTTGTGGTTCCGACAGCGATCAGACGGCGGCACTCGGATCGGCATTTCCTGATTGCGGCTGCCGCATCCTCGGTTACCTCAAAGTACTCGGGCTCCATGCGGTGGTTCTCGATATCCTCGCAACGCACCGGCTGGAATGTCCCATACCCGACATGCAGGAGGATGTCGCACCTGGGAATACCCCGCGCTGTCAGGCGATTGAACACATCAGGCGTGAAATGCAGTCCTGCAGTCGGTGCGGCGATGGATCCCGATTTGCCGGCATAAACCGTCTGATATCGCTCTCGATCCTCGGAGAGATCCTCACCGGGCGGCCTTCGGATGTAGGGGGGAAGTGGGGGTTCCCCCATCCGTTCAATGCCCGCCTGCAGAACTGCGCTTTGGGAAAAGCAGAGCAGCCTGCTGCTGCCCTGCCTGATTTCACCGATCTGCGCGTGAAGGTCACCTATTTCCAACTGCTGGCCGGGGCTTGCCTTACGCGCTGGTCTCACAAGGGCAATCCACTGGCCGGGCGCCTCCTCCCTGGCCAGGAGAATCTCAATGCGTTCCTGTTTCCCCGGACGCCGCGCCCACAGACGGGCCGGGAAGACCCGCGTAGTATTGACCACCAGGAAATGGTTCGGCCCGAGGATCTCAGGCAACTCACGGAATCTGCGGTGTTCTGTTGTTCCTAGGGCGCGCCGCACAACCATAAGCCGCGAGCCGTCACGCTCGGGAAGGGGATGCTGTGCAATCAAGTGCTCAGGAAGCGGGAAATCGAAGGAACTGATCTTCACGGATCCATCATCGTCCCACGCGGGGAAAAAGTCTTGATCTTTCGGCTTATCGGTTTCCCTCCCACTGGAGTGGCAGCGCGACCGGATTCCCCCCTCATGCGCGCGCCGTGCAGCTTTGCCGAAAAATTGGCCCCGTACAACGTGATCAGACTCGAGGCGTATAGCCAGGTCAGCAGAGCAATAATGAACCCGGTCGTCCCATAGACTTTCTGAGAGTCAAATACTGGGACCAGCTTGATGAATATTTCCCAGTCGATCTCCCAGAGCGTCGTGGCGACAATGGATCCCGAAAGTGCCTCCGACCAGCGAATATGGCAGTCGGGCATCAGCTTATAGACAAAGAGGAACACGATGATGGCGATCAGGATGCCGGCAGCCCAGATAGGCCATTTCCAAAATGTTATGATGATCTGATCCGTGGCGAAAGCGGGTGAAAGAGTCTCGGCCTGGATTTTCATGGCATCGACGACAAAAGTGATGGCCGCTGAAATCAGCAGCATTGTGCCTCCTAATACCAGAAGCGCAATGCTGCGGATCCGGCTCTCCCAGAACGTCCTGCGCCTGGGTACGTCCCAAGCCCGATTCAGGGCGTTTTCGAGGAAAGTGAATATCCAGGTGGATCCCCAGATCACTACAATAAAGCACGACAGAAACAGGGCTGGAGAGGGCCGGGTGATTTCCAACAGATTTTTCCTGAGGAACGGAGCAGATCCGGGAAAGAGCAATATAATTCTCTCCACTACAGGGGTTCGCAGGTCCCCCAGCCCCAGGAAGGCATAGACGACGGCGAAGAGCACAAGAATTGCCGGGAAGAGGATAAACAGGCTAAAATACGCTATCGCGCCGGCATCCCGTGGGACCTCATGGCTCCACATGGCCCGGGCCGCTCCTACCAGGGCGACGCCGATCTGTCGGAGTGCGGATATTGCTTTGGACATTCTATAAGTCTAAGTATTTTGTCAGGCTCTGTAAATACCATATCCTCACCGGATGCAGAACGGCATGCCAGGCAACTCGGGAATCGCACAAGTATTGATAAACTAAGGATTTCCGGCGCGTTCGCGTGAATCGGAAGGGGCAAGGGATCGAGGGATTGAGGGGTCAAGGGGCAACGGTAGATCTGGCGATTTGCCGCTTCACCCCCTTAATCCCTTGACCCCTTTGCCGCTTTGCCCCTAAAGTTGGCGAGGGCAGCGCGCCAGGTTCATCGCCTGTACGGTGTGTTCCGGCCGGGTATCCGAGGATAGGCGGGTCATCCCTTAGGCCCTTTTCACGCCCCAGCCAGGGCGCAGCGAGTGAATTATGAAGCAGCTTGTTCGCCAATTACTGCTCAAAATCGGTGAAGATCCGGAGCGCGACGGCTTGAAGCGCACGCCGGAGAGAGTGAGCCAGGCCCTGCGGTTTCTGACCAGCGGTTATCAGCAGGATGTGGAAAAAGTCCTGAATAATGCTCTCTTCGATGTCAAATACGACGAGATGGTTATCGTCTCGGATATCGATTTTTTCAGTTTGTGCGAGCACCATATCCTCCCATTCTTCGGCAAAGTGCATATCGCCTATCTGCCTGATAAGAAGGTCATCGGGATCAGCAAGATGGTCAGGCTCGTGGAGATGTTCAGCCGGCGATTGCAGGTACAGGAACGATTGACAACTCAGATTGCCGACACGATCAACCAGAAGATCTCTCCTTTGGGGGTTGGCGTAGTAATCGAGGCCCAGCACATGTGCATGCTCATGCGCGGTGTCGAGAAACAGAATAGCCGTGCCATTACCAGCTCGATGCTCGGGACATTCCGCACTCGCCACGAAACCCGCATGGAATTCCTCGATCTGATTCACAGGGGGAAGCACAGCTGAGCCCTGAATCTTTCGCTCGCAAACTTTAGGGGCAAAGAGGTCAAGGGGCAAAGGGATTGGGCAGAAAAGGGAGGAAAGCCATATCAGTCCCTTTACCCCTTGATCCCTCGGCCCCTTTACCCCTTTGCCTCCCTGCCCCTTGAACCAACTCAATAAAGCGTGGCCTGAAGCCTTATATTTTCAACTGTTTGTGTAATTTCCGCGACGTTCGAGTTGGGACTGAAGCAGGGGCGCGCCCCGACGGATCTCCCACCCCATCAGGACATACAGGGGAAGGTACTCGACAAGCAGGACCCATGCCGGTTCATAGACGGGATGGTAGGCATAGGCGAGATAGGACAGGAAGCAGGCGCCCGTCCAGTAAACCATGAATGCATACGGGAAAAAGGGGAGAGCCAGCGCTGCCCACGAGATATACCACGGGTGTACGGTCGTGGCCAGGCACAGGTCCGCAGTCATGATCCAAAAACCGGCGTGGAGCAGATCGCGGGCATTGCGCAAAGGAAACCGCCAGAGGATCCATGCAGCGATCAGGACCAGAAGCGCCGCCAGATAGGGTCCCGTGACCTTATCCCAGGCCTGCCCGAATACGACATTTCCCACAAAGCGCAGGAAATAATGAATGCCGGCGTTGAACTCGAAAAGCCGGAAATAAAGTCGAAGAGATTGCAGGTAGGGAATCCAGGTTTCAGGTGAAAGGTACACCCAGAAACCGACGCCGATAACCGAGAGGCCGACCGCGCCCGCCTTCCATCCCATCCTGCGCACAAAGAGCGGGAACCAGAGAGCCGGGTGCAACTTGGCAAGGACCGCCCCCGCATAGCTGACGACCGATCCTGTGTACATGGTTCTTTCGGCGAGATAGATCGAAAGCAGGATGAGAAATAACATGCCGCTGTCGGAGTGGCCGGAGTGGGAAAACTCAAATATGAAAAAGGGATTCCAGGCCACCAACAGCAGCGGCTGCAGCCCGGTTCCAAACAGGACGAGCAGCCTCCAGGCCAGGATCAGGGCGCCGAACTCCAGAATGCTGAATACGGCCTTCATCGGGAAGACCGCGGTACCGAAAAGCTCGTAGGAAAGGCGGAAAAGGGCCTGTGAGAGGGGTGGGTACGCGGTGATGTAGGGTTTGGAATTGATCATGGGATAAATCTGCGTGTCGCGCAGATGGACCAACTCGGGAGCGTTCGGAGGGTATCGATATGGATCGATCCCCATTGTGGACAGTTTCCCATCCCACAGATACCGGTACACATCCTCGCTCTGGTCGGGCAGCGCCGGAAGCACCGTAAGACGGAAAAGCAAGGCGAATCCCAGTACACACCACACCCCTCGCCGGTCCTTGATAGGACAACAATAGTAACTCAATAAGCAGAGGCCGAACGCCGCCAGCATTAGCGCGATGAAAGGGCCGCTATGGGAGCGGAGCGGGCTCAATCCATAGCTAGCGAGCCAGAGCGTTTCCAGGACACAGCCGATCAGAATGAACCGCGCTAAATGATTGAGCATCCTCAAAATATATCACCGGTTCAGATTGGGGGAAACTCCTTGACGAGCATGGAGCCCTATGATATTTTCCTCGTTTTCGACACGCCTACAAGCAGCCGAGCGTGCTGGGAACCTAATAAGGGAGCAGATTCCTCAGGCACGTGTAGCCCTTATGATCAGTCTAGATTGGTCCATAATACCAGCGCTCATTATATTTATCCTCACGGTCGTTGCTCTCAATTTTCTTCTCTTCAGGCCTGTAACACGGATTCAAGAAGAGAGGGAAAAGAGAACTACCGGGCTGATGTCGCAGACCCAGCAGGATCTCGCTCAGCACCTGCACTTATTCGACCAGTATCAGGCAACGATCAAGAACGCCCGCATCGAGGGTTACCGGCTGATGGAGAAGGCACGGTCTGAAGCATTGCTCCACCGCGGTGCGGCGCTGGAAGCGGCGAAGAGGAATGCCGAACAGTTGACGCAGCAGGCGCGCGACTCGATTCGGGCCCAGGTGGCGGAGGCGCGGGCCGCGCTGGATCAGGAAGCCCAGGAAATTGCCGGACGCATCGCCTCGGTCATTTTGCGGCGGTCAGCCTGAGTCCCCGTATTTCTCGCACGCCGGGTCTGTAGCGCTCGGGGCCACGGGGATTACGCCAAAGAGAACTGTGATGAGGTTTCGGACAGAGCGGCTATTGAGTTCATCTCTCGTAAATGCAGGGGTGTGCCTCGCTCTGCCGACTGCCCTGTTGGCCTCGGAGAGCGCCGAGGGGGGATGGGGATCTTTGCTGGATATCGGCAAGGCCACCAACCTCATCCTGGTGCTGACCGTGCTGGTCTGGGTGGCACGCAAACCGCTTGCGAATTTCTTTGCCAGCCGGTCGCAGGCTATCAAGGACCAGCTTGCCGAGGCGCAAAAGGCGCGTCTGGAGGCCGAGACGCGGCTCGCGGAGATCAATTCCCGGATGAGCTCCCTCGAAAAGGAGTTGCTGGAAATCCGCGCCGTGGCAGAACGGGAAGCCCAGCAGGAGTATCAGCTCCTGATTGCTGATGCGGAGCGGGATGCGCAGAAAATCATGGATCGGACCAGGCGTGAAATCGAAGGCATGACGCGGACGGCTCAGCTCGAGCTGAAGGCTCATGTGTCGGAACTTTCCGTGCGGCTGGCGCAGCAGAAGATCCAGAGTGAAATGACGGATGACGATCACCGCCGCCTGTTCGCGCGTTTTGTTGCCGGTCTGGGAGGCAAGGAGTGATTTCCTCATCGATCTTTGCCCGATACGCTCGGGCTCTGGCGGATGTGACGCTCGAGAAGGGTGAGGACGCCGGTGTGCGGCGCGATCTGGGCACCTATCGGGAAATTTTCCGGCAAGTCCCCGCATTGCTGGAGGCTCTAGACAGCCCGGCGGTCCAGCGCGACGCGAAGGAGCGAGTGCTCGCCGAGCTGCTGTCGCGCTATCCGGTAAGCCAGTCCACGGCCAATTTCCTGCGCATTCTCCTGGTCCACCACCGCATCCGCTATTTTGCTGAGATTTGTGATGGCTATGACAAGACGGTCAACGAGCGCAAGGGGATTGTTGCCGCGCGGGTTACCACCGCCGCCCCTCTGAGCGACCAGCAGATTTCCGTCCTGCAGGAGAGCCTGTGCCGGGCTACCGGCAACCGGGTGACGCTCTCGATGGCCACCGATCCGGCTATCCTGGCGGGTGTGGTCGTGCAAATCGGCAGCACCATATATGACGGCTCGGTCCGCACCCAGCTCGACGAAATGCGGCGGCGTCTGGCGCGAGAGTGAGCGATGTTTGCCGAGCGGGGCCGGATCGATGTCCGGCGACCGGTCGGATTACGTGAAGAGGAACCTGACATGCAGATCAATGCCGACGAGATCACCAAGATTCTTCGGGAGCAAATCAAGGATTACCAGTCCAGCGTGGTTGTCAGTGAGGTCGGGACCGTCATATCGGTAGGCGACGGCATCGCGCGCATCCATGGCCTGGAAAAGGTCATGGCCGGAGAGCTCCTCGATTTTCCTCATGGAGTCAAGGGCATCGCGCTCAACCTCGAAGAGGATAACGTGGGAGCGGTTCTCTTCGGCGAATACACGCTGATCGGTGAAGGGGATACCGTGCAGCGAACCAATCGCATCATGAGCGTGCCCATCGGCGAGGGGCTCATCGGCAGGGTCGTGAACGCGCTCGGGGAACCTCTGGATGACCGGGGACCGATCATCACGACGGAGTACTCGCCGATTGAACGCCTGGCTCCGGGCGTGGTCGGCCGCCAACCCGTCAAAGAGCCTTTGCAGACCGGGCTCAAGGCGATTGACGCGATGATCCCAATCGGACGCGGCCAGCGCGAGCTCATCATCGGAGACCGCCAGACCGGCAAGACCGCGATTGCCATCGACACGATCATCAACCAGAAAAACACCGATGTGATTTCCATCTATGTTGCCATCGGGCAGAAGCGATCCACGGTCGCGCAGGTTGTAAAGACGCTGACTGATTGCGAGGTCATGGATCGGACGATCGTGGTTTCGGCGTCGGCATCGGACCCTGCCACCATGCAGTACATCGCACCCTACTGCGGCTGCGCAATGGGTGAATATTTTCGCGACCGGGGCCGGCATGCTCTGGTGATTTACGACGACCTGTCCAAGCATGCCGCCGCCTACCGGGAGATCTCGTTGCTGCTGCGGCGTCCCCCGGGACGAGAGGCATACCCGGGTGATGTTTTCTACCTGCACTCGCGCCTCCTGGAACGGGCCGCCAAGATGAACGATCCGAATGGCGGCGGTTCCCTCACGGCGCTCCCCGTTATTGAGACGCAAGCAGGGGACATTTCCGCCTACATCCCGACGAATGTCATTTCCATCACCGATGGCCAGATCTTCCTGGAGAGTGATCTGTTCCATGCAGGCATCCGGCCGGCCGTCAATGTGGGGAATAGCGTGAGCCGCGTCGGCGGCAACGCCCAGATCAAGGCGATCCGGCAAGTTGCCGGCACTCTTCGCCTCGAGCTGGCACAGTACCGCGAGCTGGCGGCCTTTGCCCAGTTCGGATCCGACCTGGACAAGGCCACACAGGCCCAGCTGGCGCGCGGGGAGCGTCTCACCGAGATATTGAAACAGGACCAGTACCGGCCGCTCGGAGTGGTGCAGCAGATGATCATCATTTTCGCCGGCACCCAGGGTTTCGTCGATGACTTGCCGGTGGGTGAAATCCGCGTTTTCGAGAGACAGCTGCACCAGTTCATGGAAACCGCAAAGAGCCCGCTGGTTCAGCAACTGATCCGGGAAAAGGCGCTCAACGAAGTGACACGCGCTCAGCTTGTGGACGCAATAAAGGAATTCAAGGAAAAGTACTTTGCCGAAAGAGGGGGCGAGGCAGGAAGGGCAGGGGCCAGCTAGGCGGCCGGTGCGATTATGGCCAATATCCGAGACATACGACGGCGCATCCGGAGCGCCAAGAACATCCAGCAAATCACGCGTGCCATGAAGTTCGTGTCCGCGGCCCGGCTGAGGAAGGCGCAGGAGCGTGTTATCGCGGCACGTCCTTATGCCCAGCAGATGCTGGCGGTGCTCAACAGCCTGGCGATGCGCGTGCCCCAGCAGAGCCACCCTCTGCTCGCCCAGCGTAACGGCCAGAAGATCGAGCTCGTGGTCATCACGGCCGACAAGGGGCTCTGCGGCGCTTACAACACCAACATCGTCAAGCACGCCGTCGAGTTCATCGCAGAGCACTCGGCTGCCTCTGTGGACCTCAACATCCTGGGCAAGCGCGGCAGGGACTTTTTCCGACGCCGCTCGTACTCGGTGCGCCACGAAGCGATCCAAGTGCTCCAGGCGCCGAGCTTCGCCGATGCCGCTGCCATCGCCCAGGATATCATCGCGGAGTTCGTGCAGGAAAAGAAGGACCAGGTCTGGCTGCTGTACAATGAGTTCAAATCGGTGGTGCAACAGCGCGTGCTGGTGGAACCTCTGCTCCCCATCCGAAAACTCCCGGGCCTGCAGGAGGCACATCCCGTGGAGTATCTGTACGACGAGCCTCCTGTCAAGATCTTCAACAACCTGCTGCCCCGTCACGTGGAATCGCAGGTGTTTCGCGCGCTTTTGGAGGCGGCTGCCTCGGAGCAGGGCTCGCGCATGACTGCGATGGATGCAGCTACCAAGAACGCCTCCGAAATGATCGAAAGCCTGACGCTCTATGCAAACAAGGTGCGTCAGGCGGGCATTACCAAGGAGTTGATCGAAGTCGTCAGCGGCGCCGCCGCTGCCGGATCCTGATCCGGTCCGGCAAATTCGATTGCCCGGCGCAGCCAAAGGCATCCCCTGTTCCGGAATGCCGGCGCCGCAATCGTGAGGAGAGTGAATGGCTAACAAAGGCAAAGTGGTACAGATCATCGGCCCGGTAGTGGACTGTGAGTTCGAGGAGAAACATCTCCCGGCCATCTACAACTGTGTCGTTATCGAAGGGGAGAATCCATCCGGACGGATCAAGGTTGCCACCGAGGTGCAGCAGCACCTGGGAGAAAGCCGGGTCCGGTGCGTGAGCATGCAGCCGACCGACGGCATGGTGCGCGGCATGGAAGCCACGGATCTTGGAGTTCCCATCATGGTTCCGGTTGGACGCGGAACTCTCGGCAGGGTGATAAATGTTATCGGCGAGCCGGTGGATCAGCTCGGAGCGATCCAGAGCGAGACCCGCTACCCGATTCACCGCCCGGCCCCCACCTTTGAGGAGCAGAGCACGGAAACCCGGATGCTGGAGACCGGCATCAAGGTTATCGATCTCCTCGAGCCCTATGTCCGTGGCGGCAAGATCGGGCTTTTCGGCGGCGCCGGCGTCGGCAAAACCGTCATTATCATGGAGCTGATCAACCGCATCGCCACCCACCACGGCGGATTCTCCGTATTTGCCGGTGTCGGCGAACGAACCCGCGAAGGCAATGATCTGTGGCTCGAAATGAAGGAATCCGGCGTCATCGACAAGGCCGCGCTGATTTACGGCCAGATGACGGAACCGCCTGGGGCGCGCCTGCGCGTCGGCCTGACCGGCCTGACAGTTGCTGAGTATTTCCGGGATGTCGAGCACCAGGACGTACTGCTTTTTATCGACAACATCTTCCGTTTCACCCAGGCCGGATCGGAGGTTTCGGCACTGCTCGGGCGCATGCCCTCCGCCGTGGGATATCAGCCTAACCTGGCCACTGAGATGGGCGAGCTCCAGGAGCGCATCACTTCCACGAGAAACGGCTCCATTACATCGATCCAGGCGATTTATGTGCCCGCCGACGACTACACGGACCCCGCGCCGGCCACCACCTTCTCCCACCTCGATGCCACGACAAACCTTGAACGCAAGATCGTGGAGCTGGGCATTTACCCTGCGGTGGACCCGCTCGCATCCACTTCGCGCATCCTCGATCCCCGCATCATCGGAGAGGAACACTACGCCGTGGCCCGCGAAGTGAAACGGATTCTGCAACGCTACAAGGATCTGCAGGATATCATCGCCATCCTGGGCATCGACGAGCTGGGCGAGGACGACAAATTGACCGTCAACCGCGCCAGGAAGATACAGAAGTTCCTCTCCCAACCCTTTTTCGTGGCCGAGCAGTTCACAGGGATCAAGGGCAAATATCTATCGATCCAGGAGAGCATCGAAAGCTTCCGCGGCATCTGCAAGGGTGAATACGATCATATTCCCGAGCAGGCATTCTATATGGTAGGCGGCATCGAAGAAGTTCTGGAGAAGGCTAAGCAACTCTCCGCTGCATGAGAGAGACAAAAAAGATTTGTTATGGCGCTACCTGAAAAGATCCATCTCGTAATCGTCACTCCGGAACGGCAGCTGTTCAGCGGCCTGGTGGACCAGGTGACGGTCCCATCCAGCCAGGGATACCTGGGAATCCTGCCCGGACACGCACCGCTGCTGGCCGAGCTGGGCATTGGCAACATCAGCTACCAGATTGCCGGCCAGTCGGAGCAGCTCTTCTGTTCCTGGGGATTTGTTGAGGTCCTGCCCGATCGCGTCGTGCTCCTGGCCCAGACGGCCGAGACTGCTTCGGAAATCGACCTCAACCGCGCGGAGCAGGCGAAATCGAGAGCTGAGCGGCGTCTAATTTCCAAGGATCCCAACCTCGATTTTGCCCGGGCCGAGCTGGCTCTGCTCCGGGCGTTCCACCGCCTGGAAATCGCCCGGCGCCGCCACGCGGTCAGGGGATCTGGCCGCTGAAAGCCGCCACTCGGATCCGACGGCCTTACCGTTTGCCGCCGCAGTTCAACTCCGCTTTCGCTTTCTTATACCATCTGTCGATGCCTGTTGTGTTGCCGTTGTGCGCTTCCCTATAGAGGTCCACGAAACGCTTGTTGGCCTGTGCCTCGAGCGAGCCCTTTAAAAGCTCCGCTTTCGCAAAGGAAACATAGGCAGCCTCGAAATTCTCTATACCGCCCAAATTCCACTGACACAAGCCTGTGTAGTAGTAGCCGGCGTCATAGCATTCCGCCTGGAGCGCCTTTTCCAATACCGGGATCGCCTCAGCCCACTTGTTTTGTTTATACAAATTCATGCCGATGATGTTGTGGCATTGACGCTTGAGGGAGGCGATGGCCTTGTTCCACTCTGCCATCGAGGTGGCATCAAGCTTTTTGGCGATGTCCAGCGCCTTCAGCGCCTGTTGGGCATATTCCGCGGCCTTGGGGAGGTCGTTCTCGGCATATTTGGCTACAAACTTCATCCGCAACTCGACGTTGTCGTTGAACTCGGGATACTCCAAAAGCTTCAGAGCCCATTCGGTCTGCTTAGCCTCGTCCTTCAGTTCTACATAGGACTGATAGATCGCAAGAGCCAGCTGGGCGGTCGGTTTCTGAGCGAAAATCTTGCTGCCGTACTCGATAAACTTCTGATGATGTTTATTCTTCTGGGCGGAATCGGCGATAAATACGATCGTTTGAAGATCGTTGGGGGCGTACTTCAACCACTGTTCGGCCGCCGGCTCCAGCTTCGCATAGTCGCCATTCTTGGAATATTCGAACAGCAGAGAGGTGTAAGCCGCAACGATGTGCTCTCGGAGCTTGGATTTGGGATATTTCTCCATGAATGCGATCAGAGCGGCAGCGCGCTTGGCCAGGTCAGGCTCTTTTACCGCCTGATCGTAAGCGTCGTACTCTTCCTCCGTATAATCCTGCTGCTCTTCCTGCTTCTGCTGTTCGACCACCTTTTTCTGCTGCGGACTCTGTGCCTGCCCGCCGGTTTGAGCCAAGCATAGTCCTGCTGCGATCAGCACGGCTGCGGCCAGCAAGGCAATGAACAGTCTAGTCGGACCTTGATTCATGAACAATACCCCCTTAATCGTCAGCGATCTCGCGCATTCTAAAGGATTTCAAAATTTCAAATCAACTACATATTTCTTAGATCCGCCGCATACTGCTGTTAGCTGCATCCGCCCGCACACTCTCCCGGCTGCCTGCTACAACCGCGATGAAATCAGATTCATCCTAAAAGATGACAGGAGTTCAACAGAAGTTTCAGCCCCCTGCCGGTAGATTGAAATCCGCACACTCGGCAACGGCGTGCTCAGGCAGTAATTCCCGCTTGATTAGACCCCACTCATTTTGCCGGGTTCCATAATAGATTCGGCAAAATCATGATAATCTTGAACGCTTTTAAGTTGCTAAGAGTATTCTTGCACGGCGACCTGCTCCATGCAACGCCCCTTTCAGTAATATTCCCTCCACCGGGAGCGGTTCAATCGCATTCAAAAAACGAACCACACGAAACATTTGAATCAGGGCATACATAGGGATTGGAACCCCCTGCTTTCTGGAAAGCCTGGTATTCTTTGTTTTCGCCGGCATGATTTCGTGTATTTCGTGGTTGATATTGTATCCGGCGCCGCAATGGCAAAAATTTTGCCCCTGGGATTTGACAATCGCACCGGTAGATTTATATTATTAGCACTCGATGTAGTCGAGTGCTAACGCAGGAAAATTTGTTCGAAAGG
>CAYGWQ010000083.1:0-18567 GCA_964353465.1 uncultured Acidobacteriota bacterium
CGGCCATGGGCTTCAGCCCGTGCTGCTATTTCTTTTTTAGCGCAGTTTTGCTTTTAATTGGCGCCAAAGTCTTGGCCTTCTCCTGCAACAACTTCTGGAATGATTCGTTGTCGGTCTTGAACTCGGTCGCTGCCTTGCCCACGCGGACAATCCGTATGCTCCGGATTTCATAACCCTTCGCCAGCTTTTCCAGAACCGGCGAGCCGGCGATCACCTTGCCGATGGCAGGGTATTTCACATCGAGATCCGGCCTGGCCTTGAGCGTCAGGTAGATCTGGTTTTCACCGTTCATACCCAGGACGCCGGGTGCATCGTGCCGCAGAGTTGTGTTGAGCTCCCTGAGCAGCGTGACCCCGGCGACGGATTTCTGGATCTCGGATTCAATTGCACCGCTCGCGACATTCGTGGCGACGTCGACGATTTTGCCGATTGGAGGAGCCGAAGGCGGTTGCCCGCCCGGCCCTCCCCGGCCGCCGCCCCCGCCGCCGGGACCGGGTCCGGGACCCGCGGCGCGCCCGCCGGCGCCGCCCGGCTGAGCAGCCGGCCTTTCGACGATGCGGATGAATTGCGCCGCGTACAAGGGCGCATTCATATAGTCGAGTGTGGTCATGATGCGGCCCGGCGCATCCGCCGGTCCCACGGTGATATCGGCATAGATGCCGTCTGCCAGGTAGACGCCTTCGCGCGGCAGCGGCTTGTCGAGGCTGGCCACGCCGTAGGCGACGACGGCGGTGACCAGCGCGGAATGCTGCTGCTGTTCCGTGTACGGGACCAGCTCGCTATACAGGTCATAGAGCGTGTGCCATGCGTGATTGTACACGTAATTGGTCTGGGTCCTGAAGCTCAGGGTCGGCACGCTTACCATCTCGAATGAAGAGGAGTCGGTGCCGCCGGGGCTGGTTGCATGAGCCCTGGGCATGTTCAATTCAAGCCGGAACGGCCACTTCGGATTCAGATTGGCGAGCGGAGCGGTAATCTTCTGGAAATCCGGATACCAGGTTTCGGGTACAGCCGCTCCGGTGATGGTGCTCGGGCTGCCGTCGCGGTTGATCATCATGACGATTTTCGGCTGGATTCCGGGGTGCTTTTTCAACCACGACTGTGAGCCGAGCAGGCCGCTCTCTTCGGCAGCGAAGAGCATCATGATGATGGATCGCTTGGGCTGGCCGCCGGCGGCCTTGATGAGGCGAACCGCTTCCATGCCGGGGGCAAAACCCGATCCGTCGTCGACACCGCCGGTCGCGCCGCTGAAGCAGTCGTAATGGCCGCCAATGACGATGTATTCGTCAGGGTAAGTCGTTCCGCGGATCGTTGCGACGACGTTGTGGTACTTAATCGGGCCCATCTTGAACCAGTTGCGGACGTCGAACTCGAGTTCGACCGGTGTGCCCTTCTCGATCAATCCCTTGATCTCCTTGTACTGGTCCGCGGCCAGCTTGATGTCGGGCAGGACGGGCAACTTGTCCCAAGACGCGGCATACCCGTCCAGGATGCGGAACGGTTCCACGGGCGACGATTGGATCGTGCCGAGGGCTCCGGCATCCACCATCACTTTGGTGAGCGCCGGGATCAGCTGAGAATCAGCGTACTCAGGCGTGGGGCGGCGGCCGTCGCGGCCGAACCCGGTGCTGTCACCTGGGATCAGTACCCAGGCGCCCTTGCAGGCGCCTTTGTTCGCGTTGACCTCGTCGATCGCCGCCTTTACAGCGGCGCGCTTCTTCTCGACGTTTTCCGGCGTGGTGTTGCGTCCCGGGATCGAGTACGGGTCCGTCTTGAGAATCACCACCGGTCCGCGCTGCAATCCCTTCGTTCCCGCCGTAAAGCTTGGCGTGCCGAAAAAGAGCGCTTTCTCGGCCGGCTTGACCATCTTGCCGAACCACGGGCCGCGATTGAAGCCGACCGGCATTTCGCCTACCTCGTCGAGTTCGGCCTCGAGCCCCCACTGCTTGAATTGCCAGACCGCCCACTCAGTTGCGTCGTTGTAAGCGTTCGTGCCCGTTTCGCGGCCGCCGAACCGGTTGCTGGCGTAGTCGTTCCAGGTCATGACCTGGTTGTCTTTGGTGCCAAGCTCGATGATTTTCTTGAGGACGGGATCGTCCTGTGACTGCGGGAAACCTTGGCCGGCGCCTACCGCGCTTATGGTTGCCAGCAGAATGATTGCAATAAGCGGAAATAGTCGTTTTCTAGACACGTGCCCTCCTTTGCCGGTTAGCAAGCCCATTCAAATGAGAAGCAGTTTATGTAAAAGGGTATCGTATCTGCAACATGCAAAATTTTTTTGCGCGCCCGCGCATATCCCAGACCGGAACAGTAGGCCCCGGCCGCCGGACGGGGCTTGCGGTGATGCGGGGAGGAGCTGGAGCGCCGTCTGGCAGCCGGTGCCCGCTATGGCATTCTTTGGGAGTGTTTGATCCAGACATAGACCGGCACGCTTCCCATCAGGAGCAGGAAGCCCCAGAACACCGTTTCCTGGCCCGACCCGCCGATGGCCCAGAGGGAATAGGCGAAGGCCAACACCGCAATAATCGAAGATCCCAGGATTGGTTCGCGCCGAAATCGTTCCCGTTCCCTTATGAAAATCATGAGCAGGGACATGGTGGAGAGCACGTAAGGGAAAAGCGTCGTCAGCGTGGCGAGAAGTATAATGAAGGTGAACATCCCCACCAGGCCCCGTGTGTAGTTCGCCATCACAAGGAGCGTGATCAGGATGCTCGACACGACAAGCCCGCCGACCGGCGTTCCACGCGAGGAGAGGCGCTTGAAAAAGCTCGGAAACAAGCCGTCGATTGCCGCTGCCCTGGGCAGTTGCCCCTGAAGCAGGATCCAGCCGTTCAGCGCACCGAAACAGGAGATCGCTGCGCCGGCAGCGACAACATAGCCCGCCCAATCCCCCCACATGGCCTTCGCTGCATCGGCAAATGGCGCCGTGGAGGTTTTCAGCGCTGCCGTAGGAATCACGCCCATCACCGCGACGGTCCCCAGGATGTAAACGACTGCGGCCAGCAGCGTGCCGAGGATCGTGGCGCGCGGGATAGTCTTCTCCGGACGAATAACATTATCCGCAGGCACGGTGGCCGACTCGAGACCTAGAAAAGCCCAGAGGGCCAGCGCCGCTGCAGAAGTGATGCCCGAGAATACCGGTTCCCCTCCCGCATGGGAGAGCGCGAAATTTTCCCCATTCATGTAGAACAGACCGAAAATACCAATGAATGTCAGGGGCGCCACTTTCAGGATCGTTGTCACCAGCTGCACAATTCCCGCCGTGCGTACCCCAAGCCCGTTGACGAAGGTGAGCACCCAGACAGTGGCTATTGCGGCAGCGGCGGCCAGAATCCCGTTGGTGTTTAGTGACGGCAGGAAGACACCCAGGTAGGAGACAAATGCCACCGCTATCGCCGCGTTTCCTGACCAGGTACTGATCCAGTACCCCCACCCCACCAGAAAACCGGCGAAATCGCCGAAGCCAGCCCGCGTGTAGGCATAGGGCCCGCCGGTTTGAGGCACCATCCTGCTCAGCCGCGCAAACACCAGCGCCAGCAACACAGCCCCCGTCGTGCTGAATAACCATCCGAAAATGCTCAATGCCCCATAAGGCGCCAGGGAAGCCGGGAGGAGAAACACTCCAGACCCAATCATGTTGCCCACCACCAGGGCCGTGCACATCCATAGCCCGAGCCCCGGTGCCGGTGTATTCATGGATCGATTCGCCACAGTCGCTCCTCTGGGATCCCGGGAAAAGAGGTCATGGGATTTGCCTGGTATTGTAAGATTATCCTGACAGGCTACTCAACCTCGAAGTGAGGACGACCGGATGATATCGAAATTGCCTTCATTGCGAGGTTGAGGAGCCCGTCACCGTAATTGTCCAGGAGCAGGAACATGAAAAGCCGAAAGTGGTTGGACGTGGCTGTTTTCACGTCCGGATTCCTGTCGTTTTTGAGCCTGATCGCATTCTTCCTTGCCGGCCACGACATCTGGCACGATTATGCAAGTCCCGAGGTGTGGGCCAGAGCAGGACAGAATCTCCCCGATTGGTATTCCCCGGTGAACCGATGCGGCCTGGAATGGGGATTCATGCAGGTCGGGTTTTTGCTGATGCTGACATTCTACATATTGCTATTCGTGAGGCGGCTGCTGGGCGCCAAATCGAATTCCTGAATGAGCTTGACGCCAGGGAGTCTCACTACCTAGAATCGGCCGGGGTTCAATCAGAATAATTTCAACCGGTCCATCTTCCTTGCAGGCGCTTATGAAACAAATACTGGTTTGCAGCCTATTGCTTGTTGTCGCTTGTGTATCCGTTTCGGCCCAGAGCAATCCCAACTGGTTGCGTTACCCGGCCATCTCTCCCGACGGCAAGACGATCGTCTTCACTTATAAGGGCGATCTGTATCGCGTGCCAGCCGCCGGCGGCACCGCCACGCCGCTCACCGCGCATGAAGCGTACGACTTCATGCCGGTGTGGAGCCACGACGGCAAACAGATCGCTTTTGCCAGCGACCGCTACGGCAACTTCGACATTTTCGTCGTGCCCGTCGAAGGCGGTGAACCCAGGAGAGTCACCTTTCATTCCGCGCAGGAATACCCCTACACCTTTACCAACGACGACAAGAGCATCCTTTTCGGCGCCGCACGAATGGACGCCGCAAGCAACCGGACTTATCCGACCGGTTCCCAGCCGGAACTTTATAAAGTTGCGGTCAGCGGAGGCCGGGCGGAACAGGTACTGACCACGCCGGCCGAAGATGTGAAGCTGAGCAAAAACGAGCAGTTCATGCTGTACCACGACAAAAAGGGCGGAGAAAATACTTGGCGCAAGCATCACACCTCCGCCATTGCGAGGGACATCTGGATTTACGACAGCAAGGCAGGGACACACAGGAAGATCACCGCTTTCGCCGGAGAAGACAGAAATCCGATTTTCACCGACAACGATAAGGCTTTTTGGTACCTGAGCGAGGAGAGCGGCTCCTTCAATGTCCATAAAATGAGCCTGGCAGGCGGCAAGTCACAGCCGATCACTTCCTTTAAAAAAATGCCGGTGCGATTTTTGAGTTCCTCCATCAACAACACGCTGTGCTTCGGCTACGACGGGGACATCTATACCCAGCAGGGGAATGGCAAGCCTCAGAAAGTGAACGTGGTCATTGCTGCCGACACGAAGAGCAACAATGAGAGAGTCATGCCCGTAACTTCAGGCGCCCGCGACCTGGCCATTTCTCCGACGGGAAAGGAAGTGGCATTCATCGTCCGCGGCGAGGTGTTCGTCACCAGCGTGGAAGGCGCCGTCACGAAACGCATCACCAACACGCCGGAACAGGAAAGAAGCGTGAGCTTTTCTCCCGACGCCAAGACCCTGATCTATGCCTCCGAGCGGGGCAACCGGTGGAAAATCTATGAAACGCGCAGAACGCGCGAGGAAGAACCCTATTTTTATGCTTCGACGGTCCTGAAGGAAACACCGCTCATCGACAACGACCAGGAAAATTATCAGCCGGCCTACTCTCCCGACGGCAAAGAGGTCGCCTACATCGAGAACCGGATGACGCTGAAGATTCTCAACCTCGAGTCCAAGCAGGCGCGCACCCTGCTCACCGACAGGGAATTGTTTTCGACGCGCGACGCGGACCAGTATTTCCAGTGGAGCCCCGACAACAAATGGATACTCTTCGATTATTCCGTCCCCGGCATTGCTGCCGGCGAGGTCGGATTGATCCAGGCGGACGGCAAAGGGAAAGTGGTCAATCTCACGGAGAGCGGCTTTAGTGACAACCGGCCCAAATGGATCATGGGCGGTAAAGCGATGTTGTGGTTCAGCAATCGCGATGGTTTAAAGGCCGTGGCCCAAGCCGGCGGCACGCAAACGGACGCCTACGCCCTGTTTTTCAGCCAGGAAGCATGGGACCGGTACAAGCTCACCAAGGAGGAAGCCGCGCTGCTGAAAGAAATCGAGGACAAAAAGGACAAAGCCGAAGCCGCGAAGGAGAAGAAGGAAGCCAAACCGGACATTGTGGCGATCGACTGGGATGGGCTGAACATCCGTAAAGCCAGACTCACCATTCACTCTTCCTCCCTGGGCGATGCCCTGGTGAGCAAGGATGGGGAGACCCTCTACTATCTGGCGCGTTTCGAAAGAGGCATGAACCTGTGGACTACCAACCTGCGCACCCGGGAAACCAAAATGCTGGTGACGCTGAACGCCAACAGCAGCAGCATGGACTGGGATAAGGAGCAGAAGAACATTTTCCTCATTGCGGATGGCGGCCTTTCCAAAATCGATCCGGCCAGCGGCAAACGGGATGCAGTCGGCATCAACGGGGAGATGGTGCTGAACGTCGCCGCCGAGCGCCGGCTGATGTTCGAGCACGTCTGGCGAAGGACAAAGCAGACTTTCTACACGGCGGGCTACCACGGCGTGAATTGGGACAGCTATAAGCCTGTGTATGAGAAATATCTGCCGCACATCGGCAACAACTACGAGTTCGCGGAAATGCTCAGCGAATTGCTGGGCGAACTGAACGTGAGCCACAGCGGCGCCAGCTATTCAAGCCCCAATCCCAACGCCGACGCAACCGCCGCTCTCGGCCTCTTCTATGACCAGACTTATAGAGGTCCCGGCGTCAGGATCGACGAGGTCATCAAAGACGGCCCGCTGGACAAGGCCGGCATGAACCTCAGGGCCGGAATGATCATCGAAGCCATCGACGGTGAGACCATCGAGGCGGATAAAGACCTGGCGCAATACCTCAACCGCAAGGCCGGCAAAAAGGTATTGCTGGCGGTGGCCGACGGAGTAAACAAGCGGGAGATTACCGTCAAACCCATTGCCCTCAACGAAGAGAATGCTCTTTTGTACCGGCGGTGGGTGCGCAAAAACCAGGACGAAGTGGACCGGTTGAGCAATGGTCAGTTGGGTTACATCCACGTGCCCGGCATGAACGACAGCGCCTATCGCACAACCTATGAGGAAGTGATGGGAAAATATGCCGGCCGCAAAGGCATTGTCGTCGACACCCGTTTCAATGGCGGAGGCGACCTGGTTGCCGACCTGGCGATGTTCCTGAGCGGCAAGAGGTTTTTCGATTATACGACCGATACCAGGAGCAACGGCTACGAGCCCAATTTCCGGTGGACAAAGCCGAGCATTTCATTGGCCAACGAGGCTAACTACAGCGATGGTCACTGCTATGCGTATTCATACCAGAGCTTGAACCTGGGGAAACTGGTCGGCATGCCCGTACCCGGCACCTGCACCTTCGCCGGGTGGGAGACTCTGCAGGACAGCAGCATTCGCTGGGGCGTGCCGCCCGTCGGCGTCAAGATAAACGACGGTTCGTACCTGGAAAACCGCCAGACCGAACCGGACATCAAGTTGATGAACGAATACGAGGTGGTGAGCAAAGGAAGAGACCAGCAGCTGGAAGCAGCGGTCGCCGCCCTGCTCAAGGAGATCAAATAGCAATATCGCAGTAACAGGCTGCTCAACCTCGAAATTATTCCGGGCTTGATCATTACGAATCCAACAGAGTTTCGAGGTTGAGTAGCCTGTTACCGAAATTTTCATGGAGGAACTTGGGATGAAAAGAATGCATGTTTGGCCGGCAGTGATGATGGTGGCGATCCTGGCTGCGGGTGCGGTCTTTGCGCAAGCCCCAAAGACGGCCGGAAGCGCAGCGAAAGCGCCCACGACTCGGGAAATGAACCTGCTTTGCTGGCAGGAGTTCAGCGAACTCGTGCCGGACAAGATCCGAACGGTTCTGCTCCCAACAGGATCGCTCGAACCGCACGGGGTAATTCCCAATGGCACGGACAACCTCGCGCCGGAAGCCATGGCCCGGGATATCGCCGGACGAGTGGATGCGTTGATAGCCCCGACCCTGAACTACGGCATGACCGACTCAATGAAGGCTTTCCCGGGAGCGGTTTCGATCTCGGCGGAGGCCTACAGCCTGGTCGTCGAAGACATTCTCCGGAACCTGGCCGAAAAGGGTTTCAAGAACATCATCGTCCTCAATGGGCATGGCGGCAATTCCGCTGTCCTGAATGTTGCGGCAACCAAGATCGCAAACAAGGAGCGGGTCAGGGTTCTGGTAGTCAACTGGTGGACGCTGGCTGACGACATAACCAAATCGGTGTTCAAGCAGAACGGCGGGCATGCCGGCAACAACGAAACCGCTTACATTCAAGCCGTTGTTCCCAGCCACGTCCATCCCGAGCGATATACTCCGGAGATGGCATCGCCCAATGCACCTGCAGGCGCGTATTTTGCCGTGCCGGTGACGTCGTCCATCGGACTCTATGAGAAAGGGCAAGGCTACCCGACATTTGACCCGGCGCAGGCACGCGAATATTTCAGAAAGGTCAATGATCGTGTCGCCGAGCTCATCCTCGATACCACCGCCAAATGGGATCGGGCCGGGATCTACACTCGCTAGTGGGTTCACCCGGCGTCTGCATGCCGGCGGATGCATATAATTCCAATCATGCTTGACACCTACAGGCATATGTTTTAATTTAAATTGTATGCGTACCACACTCGATGTTCCTGAGGACTTGTTAAACGAGGCGAGGCGCCTTCTGCAATTCAAATCCAAGACCGATACCGTGATCTTTTCGCTGAGGGAATTGATCCGGAGGAAGAGGATCGAAGAACTCAAGGGGATGGCCGGCTCCATCCGGCTTGATGTCGATTTGGACCGTTCGCGCCGCCGGCTGCGCAAGGGATGCCGATGATCCTCGTCGACACCTCCGTGTGGATTGCCTTCTTCCGTGCATCGGACCGGCATCTGACAACCCACATGCAGGTGCTTCTCGAAGAGGATCAGGTCGCCTTAGCTGTCCCCATTAAGATCGAAATTCTCAGCGGGAGTCCGGCAAGAGAATGGACTCGGCTCCGCCGTGTTCTCGAGGCGCTTCCGCTGATTATCCCCTCGAACTCCACCTGGGAAAGGATGGAAGGATGGATTGAGAAGGCCGTCGCCAAAGGAGAACGGTTCGGGATGGCAGACCTTCTGATTGCCGCACTGGCAGTGGATTGGGGCGCTTCACTGTGGTCCCTCGACAGTGATTTTGTGCGCATGCAGAAGCTTGGTTTTGTTCAGCTTCACACGCCATCCTGACAAAGAAAGGGTGTGAGGTCTCCGAGATCCAGTTTTGGTCGGGGCCAAAACTGGATCTCGGAGACCTCACACCTGCTGGCCCCGCTGATGTCATCAAAATAAAAAAAGCGCATTACGAATCGCCGATTGGCGAGTACACTTGCATCAGCTGTTTCAGGGAGGCGCGTATGGATCACCATGTGCGGAAAATTGTTTTCCTGGCTACCCTGGCCTGCGCAGTATCCAGCCCTGGCGCCGTCCCCTCTTCCCCGCGCCCATCCGTCGACCCGCCCCAGGCGGCCGGCGCCAAATCAGTAAAGCCCGACGCTCAGGCGCGCAAGGTGAATGCCGAGGAGCGCGCAGTTGCTGCGTTGACCGAGCTGAACGTGCCTCTGGGGCGCGATCCATCGGGACGGGTCCAGTGGATCGAGGCGGCCAATGGCGAGTTGACCGATGAAGCAATGCGCCACCTGCCCGACCTCCCCATGCTGGATTGGCTGGAAGTCGGCGGCGGCAAGGTGACCGCTGTCGGCATGGCATTTCTGAAAGGCTGCACGACGCTCAGGCGATTGTACATCCACGATGTCAGCCTGGCCAATGACTCACTGAACTGGCTTGCGGGCCTCCGCTTGCAGGCTCTTTCGCTGCCGCGCACGGGAATCTCCGGCAAAGTTCTTCAGCACTTGAAGGCAACCGGCTCGCTGATCGTGCTCAATCTCAGCGAAAACGATATCGTCGATGAGGACCTGAGCCAGGTTGCGCGATTTACCGGCCTGGAAGTCCTGGCGCTGCAGAACACCAAGGTGACGGGAGCGGGCCTCGCCAGGCTCAAGAACATGGCCCGGCTGAATGTCATAAACCTGATCAACTGCCGGATTGAGGACGCCGACCTGCCTCATTTCCATTCCATGCCGAACCTCCGCATCGTGCAGGCGGCGGGATGCAACCTCAGCGACCAGGCAGTCAAGGAACTCACGGACAAGCTGACCATGCTGGCCGTATTCCGCTGAGCGGCATCGTCACGGGCACTGACGGCGATCCCGGCATCCCCCCGCCCGGAAAGGAAAGGCACGCCAATGAATCGAATGGTGAAGGCAACAGTGATCATGATCGTCCTTGCCCTCGGCACAGGTCTGCTGGCCGGGGAATTGCAGCCGTCACGGCAGGAAACGCGCACGCCGGATGTAGTCTATGTCGGCTCGCCTTACGACGTGGTTGCGGCCATGCTCAAGCTGGCGCGCCTGACAAAGGACGACCTGGTCTACGATCTTGGTTGCGGCGACGGCCGGATGATTGTCCTGGCCGCCAAGAGGTACGGCTGCCGGGGAATCGGCTACGATATCGATCCGGAGCGCGTCAGCGCCGCCATCAGGAACGTAAAAGAGAACCGGGTCGAACGCCTGGTCAAGATCGTCCAGGCAGACCTGCTCAAGCTCGATTTCAGCGATGCGAATGTGCTATCGCTCTATCTCCTGCCTGAGATAAACGAACAGCTTCTGCCTCAGTTCGAAAAACTCAAGCCCGGGTCACGGCTGGTTTTTCATAACTACGGCCTGGAGGGATTCAAAGCGGACAAAACGTTGAGGGTCGTTTCCAACGAAGACAATGTCAGCCACACCCTATATCTCTACACCATCCCCTTGAACCGGCAGCAATAGAGGCGCTTTCCCTTGCGCCCAGCAAAGGAATGTTCTATAGATGATCTCAACCGGTCTGCCATTTCACATGTTCGCCTGCTTCGAGTGATCTTGCTCCGGCGCACCGGGCTTGACCGCCTGCCTCTTACCGCCGGCAGGGGGCCTGGAAGGGGCCTGGAATCGCCGTTGGAAGCCGTTTCCAAGGGAGGATCGCGATGTCTGCCAACTTCTGCACGAATTGTGGACAACGTCTGGCGCAACCGACGCGCTATTGCGATAACTGCGGCGCTCCGATCGAGAACCTGGTTCCGAGTGAAAGTTCCTCTCCGGCCCGGCAAACGTTGAGGTCCGGACTTGCAGGCCTGGAATTGCAGGTGCCCAAGCTCTTCAGGGAGCCAGAAGCCCAGGAAACCGACACTCGCCCTTGGGGGGTCAATATCACCTCATTGAATATCCTGCTTGGTTGTTCGGTTGTGAACGCGCCCCTGGATACGGGATTCCTCGTTTATTCTAACGAGGAAAAGGATCGCATTAAGTGGACTCCCCTCTTTTTCATCGATAGCCTGCAAGGATTGAAGGTGGAAGCCTGCGCCAAGGTGACGTATTACATCCTGGATGCAGAATACTCCTATATAACCGATGAATCGCGGAGCGCTCTGGTCAAAGGAGTATTTGAGGCTTACGAAGAGGCCCAGAAACATCCGGTATGCAACCTTGACATCCACATTTGTTTCAAATCGCGGAATTACGGTCAGCTTGGAGAGGATATCACGGGCAAGTGGGTCACGTGCATCGATGAGCATGAAGTGCGTGATATACGCACAATCCTCCAATTCCCGCTGTCGGGCTTGATGATAAAACAACGGCTGCGGGATCACGAGCACTGGGTCTCGGAGGTGCTCACCCATGTAAAGGATGCGCAACTGCAGACGGTTCTCAATCAAGTGCTGGCAAGCATGCGCTCGGCACAGAAGCAGGTGCCCGACGGTTTCGCGCACCACATGGTTTGCGTGGCATATTACACCCAAAACAACAAGAGCCTGCACACCGTGCTCTGCGAAGAGGAATGGGAGGAGACCGAACCGGCCGGATTGCTGGCGCGCGCCCCGCAAAGAGGACTGCAGACGCTCAGGCGCGAAGCCATGCTCTCAGGAGGCAGGCCGCCGAAAAGCCTCCGGGCGGGCCTCTGGTCCAGGACTGCCTTTTCCGGAAGCGTTAAACGGCTTTGAAGCAACAAAACATTCTGGATTCCACAGGAACGGTAGATGGGGGCGCCGCGCGCTACGTTTGTTTCGATCCCGAGCCGGAGTGCCTCACCTCTCCGCTCCCGACCACCCTCTGGGTGGAGCTCACCTCGAAGTGCCCGTACGATTGCATCTTCTGCTCGCGTCGGACTCTGCGCGGCGACGGGGAGCACATGGAGCCGGGCATTTTCCAATCTTTGACAGCCGCGTTGATGGAACCCGAAGTCATCCGGCTGAATTACTCGGGAGAGTCGGTTCATTACCCGCACCTGCTGGAGGCGGTCCGGGTGGCGAAAGCGACCGGCGCGCAAACCGAGCTGGTAACCGCTCTCTCCTCCATCAGTCCCCGAACCCTGCAGGGACTCGTTGAAGCCGGCCTGGACCGCCTCACGATATCCCTGCACACCATGGATCCGGCACAATACACGGAGCTGTATCGCCATGCCTCTCTCGATCTGCTCCAGAAAAGAACGGCCGAGTTATTCGGCTGGAAAAGGGAGTTGCGCTCCGGAACTCCTCAAATAGATTTCGCCTTCGTCGCGATGAACGATAACTTACGCCAACTGCTCCGGGTCGCCCGGTATGCGGAATCATTCGGCTGTCCGCGGCTGGCGGTGTTTCCGGTTATCCGGCGCGATCCCATCCCCTGCCGTTTTGAAGCGGAGTTGCAGGAAGGCCGATTGAGAAGTTCTTTCAAGCGAGCCTTGCTGGAGACCGTCGCGGGCGTTCAGCAGAGTTGCCCGAAGATTGCGATTGAAGTCCAAAGCCCCGAGCTGGAGCCGCAGCAGGAATTGGACGACGTCCCCAGACATTACTCCGCCGCGCTGCCCGACGGTGCCCGAATCCGCTCCTGCGACCAAAATCCGTGGGAGACCGCCCACGTGCTGGCAAACGGCGACGTGGTTGCCTGCGAGGCGCAGGAGAAAACACCCCTGGGAAACCTGCGGCAGCAATCGCTGGCAGTAATCTGGCACGGAGCAAAGTACCGCGCTTTCAGGCGGCAATATTTCACGGGTGAATCCCTGACCTGCCGGGATTGCGCCGGGAAAATGGCCTATATGCCATCTGAACTGAGCAGCCGGATCGCAGTTGCCGAAAATGCCGGGCGGCAGTTGCTGCGAGGCTGGCATGCACGTGATTCCTCAGGAAGCCTCTGGAGCAAAGGCGAGGCATGGATCATGCTCGGGAACCGGCCGCCGTGCCGGCTGCTTCGGCTTCAAGGTCTCCTGCCGCGATCGCTCGACGGGGGCGACAATTACCTTGAGGTGGCCTGCTGCGGTTGCAGCCTCGGCCGGATTTGGAACCCGGCAGGAGAAGACATCGCTTTTGACACATGCTTTGAGCTGCCGCCCGCCGGTCATCCTGCCTTGCAGGTAAAACTGTCGACCCGCACCACTCTCCGTCCCGCGGATGCCGGCCCCAATTCCGACACTCGCAAGCTCGGCTTTGCCCTTTTTCTCATCGAGCTGTTGTGACTATGAAACACGCGCACAATGCGGCGGCAGCATGGATCCGGGCCTCCGGCAAGCGTGCACTGGTCCTTCTGATATGCGGCGTCTCGATCGCCGGCACCCTGGCGGCAAAAAGTATCCGCAGGGTGTACCGGCCGCCCGTCAGGACGCCGGGCAAGCGCCCTCCAGGCCCGGGTGTATCCATAATCATTCCGGAGCGCGCCAACACTCTCCTGCTGGAGGAGACGCTGCGCAGCGTAGCAGCCGCACTTGCAGAGGTCACGGAGCCCGCCGAGATCATTGTCGTGGTAAACGGCTCCCATCCCACGGCGTACAGTGCCCTGAAGTGCCTGTTTCCCCCGGTCCGCTGGATCTTCATCGACCAGCCGCTCAGTTTCAGCCAGGCGATCAGGCAGGGTCTCGCAGCGGCACGGTTTGGCTGGGTCTACCTGCTCAACAACGACATGGTCCTCGACCGTTTTGCGCTCCGGGAAGTGCTCCGGTGGCGCTCCCCGCATGTCTTTGCCGTCGCGTCGCAGATCTTCATGAAGGACCCTCGCCGGCACCGGGAAGAGACCGGGTGGGGATTCTTCCGGATCAATGACGGATTCATCGAGTTATTCGACGCAACACCCGAGGATCAGGAAACCACCCGGGGCGCGCACTATGCAGGTGGCGGCAGTTCGCTGTTTCAAAGATGTTTGCTGGATCGGATCATCGGCAAGCGAGACCCTTACCGCCCTTTCTATTGGGAAGACGCAGAGTGGGGCATCGAAGCGTGGAAAAGGGGCTTCGAAGTCCTTTTTTGTCCCGCATCCAGGGCATGGCACACTCATCGGGCAACGGTTGCCGCTTTCCACACGCCCGAAGAAATCCAGAGGATCTTCGACCGGAACGCCTGCCAGTTCCAACTCCGGAACCTGCTCCACCTCGGCCGTATCGGGGCGATGCGCCTGCGCCTGCTGGCTATGCATCAGGAGTCTCTCCTTTACCTCGCCGCGCCGCGGAACCTCCTGGATATTCTCATTACGAAGATCAGGAGCGCCTTGCACCCCTTCGATGATACCGGCATCGAATACGTCCGTCACAAGTTTTACCAGGTCCCGGCGGCAGGCCTGACAGAGAAGCCTGTCATACTCTTCGTCTCTCCCTATGCGATCTTTCCGCCTCTTCACGGCGGCGCCATACGCATGCACAACCTGCTGCGCAGTCTCTGCCGGCCGTACCAGGTCATTCTCTTGAGCGACGAAGTGTCCGCTTACCCCGAAGCCGCGAGAAAATTCTTCGCGCCGCTGGCATCCGTCCACCTCGTGGGGGGGCGCAAGGAGGGACCGTCGACACACAGCGCCTCGAGAATCGAGAGGATCAAGAACCACTGCCACCCGATCCTGGCCGCGGAGCTCCGCAGGCTCGTGGCTGAATACAACCCGGCCCTGGTTCAGATCGAGTTCACCGAGCTGGCAGGACTTGTCCGGAACAGGATCGGCACCGCACCCTGGGCTGTCACACTGCATGACGTGCTCTTGTCCAGCAATCGGGATTCCCTGGCGAAGGAGGACCGGCACGAGCTGTGCCTCATTCGCAAATTTGACGCGGTGATCGTCTGCTCCCGGGAAGACCAGGAGCTGGTAAGTGGAACCAACGCGGTTCTGGTCCCCAATGGCGCAGCGGCGGAGGAGTTCCCGTACGTCAGCTCGCGCAACTCCCAGGTGATTCTATTCATGGGAGCCTTTCGCTATCAGCCTAATCTCGAGGGAATCCAGCTGTTCCTTGAAAGAGTGTACCCGGCCCTCCGGCAGAAGGTTCCCGAGCTACAGCTTTGGCTGCTGGGCGGAAAGGACGCACTTGAAATCGCCGGATCCATTGGCTGCTTTAAATTGCCGGGCGTGACCGTTTACAATCCCGTCCCCGAGGTCCGGGCATTCATCCGGCGCTCGGCCGTCACTATTAATCCGATCTACGGCATTCGGGGCTCCAGCATCAAGGTGATTGAATCACTGGCAGCCGGCCGTGTGTGCGTCTCCACCATGGAAGGAGCCCGCGGGTTTCTGGAAAAACGCCCTCCCTCACTCATAGCTCTGCCGAGGATAGAGGATTTTCGCGAGCCCCTCGAACGGCTGCTGCTCGACGGGGACTATCGGCTCTCGATCGAGCGTGCGCCGCAGGATTTTCTTGAGGAGCATTCCTGGAGGAATTCGGGCCGGCAACTGATCGAGCTTTATCAGGCATGCATCCATCGGGAGGATTCCGGCAATGCCTGACACCGGCCCGTACGACCTCATCGCCGAGTTTTACGACGAGGACATGGGGCTCAACAACCCGGGACAGGATATCGGATTTTATGTGCAGCGGGCCGTGCGTGCCGGGGGAAACATCCTGGAGCTGGGTTGCGGAACCGGGAGGATAACGCTTCCGCTGGTCAGAGCGGGATGCCGCGCTGTGGGTCTGGATCTGTCAATGTCGATGCTCCTCCGGCTGCAATGCAAAGCTGCTGCCTCCCTGCTTCCCGAGCAGCGCCGGGAGCTGCTTTGCTTTTGTGCAGACATGTCTGCCTGGGCCCTCGATGAGAGCTTCGCACTGATTATCTGTCCTTTCTCGGCATTCACGTATCTCACCGAGGACAAGGACCGGGAGCGCATGCTGGACACCGTGCGGCGGCACCTGGCATCCAGCGGAGTTTTTATCCTCGACCTTTTCGTCCCCAGTCAGGAAATCATCCACCTCCCTGACGATCATGTTTTTCACGACTATCGTCGCAAACGGCAGGATGGAACCTGGCTGGAACGGACGAAGACAATCCGGAAAAACACTTTCAACCAAACCAACCTGGTCTGCCGCACCTATCGCTTTCTCACATCCGACGGTGCGCTTTTGCGCTCCATCACGACGCAGTCGCTCATTCGCTACTATCTTCAAAAGGAGATGCTGCAGCTGCTGGAAAATGCCGGGTTCGCCGTGACGGAACAATACGGCGATTTCGACGGCCTGCCATATCGGGATGGCGCGAATGTGATGGTCTTCGTCTGCCGTGCGGCAGGCGCATGAGAAATCGGGCTCGATGCCCGCATGTCTGATTCAGTTCGTCCATGAGCTCGCTGTCCTCGTTGCCGCAGCGCGACAAAGTGCACGAAGTTCGCCGTCATCCATGCCTTTCTCTCTGCTGGAACTGGAAGATGAAACCGGAGAACACAAGGACACACAGCTGTCACTCAAGGCCCGGGCGGCAGCGGGGCGCATCCTCCTGTCTAACCGGCTACCACAAAATAAATGGTTGCATTGAGACGGAAAAGCTGATAACTATCTATCATCATTATGGGAGTTATGTGAGGCCATGCCGCTTCGGGAACCGCCCAACGCCGGTTTGCATCTTGTTGCGGGAGAACTCTGCCTCGACTTTGCCAACACTGCCGCCTGGCATGCCCGCGCCAAGCCGCAGGAAACCCTGGGAACCTTCCCCGATCTGGTCGCATGGGGAACGCGCATCGGCCTGTTGAACTCGTCGCAGGCCGAGAGGCTGCTACGGAAAGCCGGGAAGAATCCTGTCGCGGCTGCCGCAGCCTTGCGGCGGGCCATCGCCGTTCGCGAGGTGGTGTACCGCATGGTTTTGGCCATACTTCAGGGAAGGCCGCCCCGGGCCTCGGATCTCACCATCTTCAACAGGGAGCTGAATGCTGCGTTCCGGCATCTTCGCGTGGTTTCTGGACTGCGGGGCTGCGTCTGGGATTGGGAATCCCGCCCCGGAGAACTCGAAGGAATGCTCTGGCCGATCCTGCGTTCGGCGGCGGATCTGCTGACATCGGAGCGGCAGCAGAGGATCGGCCAGTGCGCCGATGACCGGGGATGCGGCTGGCTGTTTCTGGATACGACCAAAAACCACAGCCGGCGCTGGTGCGACATGGCGGATTGCGGCAACCGCGCCAAGGCACGCCGGCACTACCAGCGCAGCCGTGGCCGGGCAGCGCAGGGAAAACCAACCAAGTCTCATCGAGCCGGGGCCGGCTGAGGAGGTCATTACAATGAGCCATGCCGCGGAAGAGTTGTTGAACAGGATCGAGGAACAAGGATGGAAAGGCGGCATCGTCCCGGTTGCCCGCCTGGAGGAATTGAAAGGAGCGATCCGCGATCGCCATGAGAGCGGACTCCTCGATCCGGTATTCTACCGCGACCAGCTGAGCTTCTTTTCTTTTGAGCCGCCGGCAGATCTCCCGGGTGCGCAGTCCATCCTCATCGTAGCCTTGCCGGTCCCCCAGACGCGGATCAACATCCGTTGGCAAGGCCTCAGCCTGAGAGTGATCGTGCCGCCTACCTATGCCGGCTATTCGGCGACTACGGCGCGTGTGCAGGCCGCCCTTGTTTGCTGGCTCCGGGCCGCGGGTTACGCGGCGGCAGGCGCGAGGCTGCCGCTCAAGACCCTCGCGGCATGCAGCGGGTTGGCGGAATATGGGCGCAACAACCTCTGCTACGTTCGCGGCATGGGCAGTTTCCTGCAGCTGGCGGCTTCCTTCTCCGACTTGCCCTGCCCTGCAGACCCGTGGCGGGAACCGCTGACGCTCGAGCGCTGCAAATCTTGTTCCGCCTGCCTACGGCACTGTCCGACCGGGGCCATTTCACGGAACCGTTTCCTGTTGCACGCCGAAGACTGTCTCACCTATCACAACGAGTCATCCGCGGAATTTCCCGACTGGATCCAGCCATCCTGGCACCACTGCCCGATCGGATGCATGAGATGCCAGAACAAGTGTCCGGAGAATCAGGCTGTGTGGGAGTGGTTCGACGGCCGCATTGAGTTTTCGGAGCAGGAGACCGCGGGTTTCGTCGGGGGGGTTCCATGGGATCAGCTTCCATTGGAAACAGCGACGAAGCTGCGCAGCCTGGGGCTGAACGAGGATTACCCGATCCTCTGCCGGAACCTTTCGATGATCATCCGCCGGGCGGCTTGAGCTTGCTGAGCCTGCGCCCAAGGTAGGCCCCGGCCGCCGAGTCTGTCTCAAAACTAGACACTGGCCTATCGGTCCGCCTTTTGAGGCCCGAAGGGCCGCCAGTGCATAGGCCCGGCCGTTAGGCCGGGATTAAACGGTTGTTAACCATGAGCGCCGAAGGCGCGGCACGGTGCAAGCATTGCAAATAAAGTCTTTCC